>CALAIO010000119.1 GCA_937923355.1 uncultured Rhizobiaceae group bacterium
CGCAAAAGACCGCACAAGATGCGGCCCAGTTGCAGTGCCCTATGGGCTTTATTTCATGAAGGTGGGTTATTAGAAACCACGTCGCGTTTTAGTCCATACCAGTCGTCGATCATTCCGTCTGCGGTTAGCTCAAACACCACCAGCACCAATAAGAGCATGAAGGCTTTTACGCCGTTGATGCCGAGTGTGATTTTGATCGAGCGATAGGCAAAGAACAGCAGGAACAAGAACGTAAATATGAAGAGACTGACAAAGG
Source organism: uncultured Rhizobiaceae group bacterium (assembly GCA_937923355.1). Next base: position 257 of record CALAIO010000119.1, read on the forward strand.
GGCTACCTCCCGATGCGATGCTCAGTGAGATGGGCAGGGTAAACAGAATACTGATAAGCAAAATCCAGTTCTGCACAATGATATAACGTCTCACACTGCCTTCATATTCCAGCGGCCTGGCCAAGAGATAGATAATCAGATAGCCCGTTACAAACACAAAAATAAAAGACAGCAGATTAGCGGATTTAAAATCTGAATATTGTGCGTTCTCTGGCAATATTTCCTGAGCAAGATGACTCACAAATGCACTGGGCAGATAGGCTGAATAAATCAACACGCTGGCAATAACCATGAGCCATGATAAAAGCCAATGCGCCTCAGAAATTTTTATATAATCATTTGCATTTGTATCTCCTTTAATAAAGAGACCAAAGGCTTTGAAAATTTCAGACAAGGTTTGAAGAAAGAAGTTCATGAAGACAAGTCTTTATGCTTCTGGTCGCAAAAGGCAATCAGTTTTTACCACATTGTTTTATTGGCGCGGTCTTCCCATTCATCATCGTATTTCTGTCCGCCCACTTCGTTATTAGAAAGATAAGCCAAAACCTCTCCGGGGGTAGGAAGCGATGCAGGATCAACTTGTGCCTCTTGCTCCCAAAGTTTGGAGCGAATAATTGCCCGGCCGCATTGGAAGTAAATAGCTTGCGTCTTGATCACGATAACACTACGCGGTTCTTTGCCCTGTTCAGCAAAGCTCGCTTTCAATTCAGGCTCAATCGACAAATAAGCTTCGCCGTTTACCCGTAGCGTTGTGCGGGATCCAGGGATTAAAAAGCAAAGTGCAATTTTTGGATCACGCACAATGTTCTTTAGCGAGTCGCAGCGGTTATTGCCGCGACGGTCTGGCATCATCAAGGTACGCTCATCATGAATTCGTACAAAGCCCGGAACATCGCCACGCGGGCTGCAGTCCAATCCCTCAGGCCCGGAAGTTGCCAAAGAGCAAAAAGGTGAGCGCTCAATGAAAGCACGATACTGCGGAATAATTTCTGCGACTTCCTTTACAAGAGAAGCTTGGGCAGATTCTCCATAAAGCGTTTCCAACTGTTCGACGCTTTCAACTCGATTTGTCATGTGGGTAGTTTCCTGTTGAGGTTTGAAAAAACAATGCAGTAACGATAAGTAAGTGATAACTTAATTTACAGGACTTTGCACATGACCTCGATCACAATTAAACGCCCGGACGACTGGCACTTGCATTTGCGTGATGGCGAAATGCTGGAAGGAGTGATTGAGCATTCGGCAAAAGACTTTGCCCGCGCCATCATCATGCCAAATCTTGTGCCGCCTGTCGTGACCACAAAAGATGCAAGCGCCTATCGTGAGCGCATCATGAAGGCACTGCCAGAGGGCATGAATTTCACGCCACTGATGACATTGTACCTTACAGAAAACACAGACCCGAAAGATGTGGAAGCAGGTCATGCTTCTGGTTTAATCACATCACTCAAATTATATCCTGCTGGAGCAACGACAAATTCGGATAGTGGCGTCACCAATTTTGAAAACGTTATTCCCACACTTGAGAAGATGGCAGAGATCGGCATGCCGCTTTGTGTGCATGGCGAAGTGACTTCCAGTGATATTGATATCTTCGACCGTGAAGCAGTCTTTATCGAAACCGTGCTTGACCCTCTCAGAAAACGCGTTCCAGAATTGCGTGTCGTGATGGAGCATGTGACCACCAAGCAGGGTGTTGATTATGCGCGTTCGGGTGGCGATAATCTGGGCGCTACGATTACTACACACCATCTAATCATCAATCGAAACGCAATTTTGGCGGGCGGCATTCGTCCGCATTACTATTGTCTGCCAGTTGCCAAACGCGAAGAGCATCGTCTAGCGTTGCGAGAAGCAGCTACCTCTGGCGATAAGACGTTTTTCTTGGGCACCGACTCCGCACCGCATACTGACCCGCTCAAACTACAAGCCTGCGGTTGTGCAGGGTGTTTTACATCCATCAATACGATGTCCTGCTTGGCGCATGTTTTTGAAGAAGAAGGCGTGTTAGATAAACTAGAAAACTTTGCCTCGATTAACGGCCCAGTATTTTATGGGCTTGAGCCAAACAGCGAGACCATCACACTCCAAAAACAAAAAACGCCGGTCTCTTATCCTGAAAAGATAAAAACCGGCGCTGGTGATGTTACCGTGTTCGACCCAATGTATCCGCTACATTGGAAAGTAGTTTAGTCGCGAAGCAATTCATTGATACCCGTCTTGGAACGTGTGCGCTCGTCCACGGTTTTCACAATCACTGCGCAATATAGATTCGGGCCTGGTTCGCCGTTGCCCATTGGCTTGGATGGCATTGAGCCTGCAACAACCACTGAGTAAGGCGGTACTTCGCCGTAAGTTACTTCGCCAGTAGCACGGTTTACGATTTTTGTGGATTGGCCGATGTAAACACCCATGCCAAGCACAGAGCCTTCACGGATGATGCAACCCTCAACAACTTCTGAACGTGCACCGATGAAGCAATTATCTTCGATGATGGTTGGGCCTGCTTGTAACGGCTCAAGTACGCCGCCAATACCAACGCCGCCAGACAAGTGAACGTTCTTGCCAATTTGTGCGCAGGAGCCGACCGTTGCCCAGCCATCGACCATGGAGCCATCGTCAACATAAGCACCAAGATTTACAAACGAAGGCATCAAGACAACGTTCTTTCCGATGTAAGCTGCATGGCGACAAATTGAACCTGGAACTGCACGGAAACCAGCAGCGCGGAATTGGTTCTCGCCCCAGCCTTCAAACTTGGACGGAACCTTGTCCCACCAGGTTGCTCCATCGGTGCCGCCGTCCATGACTTTCATGTCGTTTAGGCGAAATGATAAAAGCACGGCTTGCTTCAACCACTGGTTTACAATCCAAGTGCCATCTGCACCACGTTCTGCAACGCGTGCTTCACCGCTATCAAGCAGGTTTAGGGCTTCTTCAACGGCTTCGCGCACTTCACCTTGTGTCGAAATACTGATGTTATCGCGATCTTCAAAGGCCGCTTCGATGGTGGCTTGTAAGGACATGGGATTTACTCCGAAAAATGAAACATATGACTATTTGGCAACGGTCTATGGCATAGGGTAACAAAGGTCAATGAAATGAAGTGATTCGAGGATAATAGTTCATCATGGCAAACTGGTTCAGAAAACAATATCGCGCTCTAGTGGGTTCGACAGAAGATATCAAAAAAGCGCATGAAGTGCCTGATACACCACAAACCAGAGCGCCAGAATATCGCTTGGCTTTTGATGACAAGGATTTTCTTACCTCAGAAGAGTTGCGCCCGGTTCGCTTGCAACTAGAACTTTTAAAACCAGAACTGATTTTGTCAGAAGCAGGCATTGAATCAACTGTTGTGCTTTTTGGTGGTGCGCGTATTCCAGAACCTGGCGGTGAAGCCTGGGCTGCAAAGAATGATATTCAAAAGAAGAACCT
>CALAIO010000120.1 GCA_937923355.1 uncultured Rhizobiaceae group bacterium
AGCCTCTTTAACCTCGATTAAAGACATGCCTATCCACTTGGACGCTTCATCACCTTGCCACATGGCTTGGGATGCTTTTTTTGCACGTTCATCTGGTGTCATGAATTATGGCCTGAAAAATTGGGCGCGCGTTTTTGCAAGAATGCTGATACACCTTCTGCATAGTCGGGACTTTCACCACATATTTTTTGTGTCGCTGCTTCCAGTTCGAGTTGTTCATCCAATGTATTGGAAGATGCCACCTGAATAAGTTCTTTTGTTTTTCCCAGTCCAAGCGTAGGGCCTTTGGCTAAATCAGACACAAGCTTTCGCACTTCGTCCATGAAGGTTTCATCTTCGTAACTTTTGAAAATAAGTCCCCAATCTTCAGCCTTTTCTGCGCTGATGGGCTCAGCTGTTAAAGCAAGTGCTTTTGCTCTTGCTTCGCCAAGTAGGCGGGTAAGGTGCCAGGTGCCGCCAGCGTCAGGTACAAGTCCGACTTTGGCAAAGGACTGAATGAATTTGGCACTTTTGGCTGCTACAACGATATCGCAGCAAAGCGCTACATTCGCACCTGCGCCTGCCGCAACGCCATTAACGGCGCAAACAACTGGAATATTCATATTCCGAATTTGGCGAATAAGCGGATTATAAAAGTCTTGTAGTGTTTTGCTTAAATCAGGTGCGCTACCTATTTTGGCTGGGTCGCGATCGCCAAGGTCTTGCCCTGCACAAAATCCGCGTCCTGCACCGGTGAGCAAAATCGCTCTCGCTCCTTTTTTAACAACTTCATCAAGAGCTGATTTTAATTTCAAATGCATTTCATCATTGAAACTGTTCAATCGATCAGGGCGGTTCAATGTTATTTCAAACCAGCCGTCGTGATCGTCTACCAGAATAGTTTCAGCCATTGATTATGCTCCAGATTTCTTAAATCAAAAATTTACATACGGGTGACAATCGGTCAATATCAATATGAGTTTTGTTTGAAAAACAGGAATATTAAATGCCCGCTGTTAGCGTTGAAATTATAGAAGATATTGCCTGGGTCACCATTAACAATCCGCCCGTCAACGCGACTTCGCTTAATGTAAGGAAAGGCCTGTTGCACGCTGTTGAAAAAGTGCAAGGCTGCAAACTGGCGGTACTAAAATGCGATGGGCGAACCTTTATCGCAGGCGGTGATATGACCGAGTTTGATAAGCCACCTGAAGAGCCGCACCTGCCTGATGTCTTGGACGCAATCGAGAATAGTGAGGCGCCATTTTTGGCTTTCATGCACGGTACGGTTTTGGGCGGTGGGTTTGAAACCGCCATGGCTTGTGCTTACCGATATGCAATACCGGGTACGCGATTTGGATTGCCTGAGGTGAATGTTGGACTGATACCAGGTGCAGGCGGCACACAACGTGCGCCACGCTTGCTGGGGTGGGATGCAGCTATTAAAATGGCCTGCCTTGGACAAATAATGAGCGCTGAGAATTTGCTAGAAATCGGTGGCATTGATGCAATAACGGACGAGATAGATCAGTCTATCAAGGCACTAACTGAAGGCCGACCAAGGGTGGTGTCACAGCGTTCAATAGAAAATTTACCAGAAGAAAAATGGCAGGACTATCATGCGCTAATCAAAAAACGGGCTCGAGGCCAAAACGCACCGGCCCATAATCTTGAAGCGCTTAAATGGGCTGTAGAACCCTATAGTGAAGGTCAATCAAAGGAACGCGCTCTTCATCTGGAATTGAGACAGTCTGAACAAAGCAAGGCATTGCGCCACATTTTCTTTGCTGAAAGATCTGCGTCTTCGCCACAAAAATTAAAAGGTGTTAATCCCAAGCCAATCGAGAGGGGTGTCATTGTGGGTGGTGGCTTGATGGGAAGCGGCATTGCAGCTGCTTGTCTTAATGCTGGGTTTCAAGTTGCCATCATTGAGCAAAGCAAGGATGCCGCACAATCGGCTCAAAACAATGTTGAAAGGATTCTTCAAGGTGGATTCGAGCGAGGTAAAATTTCTGCTGAGGAACTTGCTCAACGAAAAGAAGCTTTTTCTGCGCATGATAATTATGAAATTGCAAAAGACGCTGATCTGGCGATTGAAGCAGTGTTTGAAGATTTGAATGCAAAGCGTGTAGTCTTCGAAAAACTCCAAGGCGTCATGCGACAGGATGCAATCTTGGCAACCAATACCTCATATCTGGATCCTGAAAACATTTTTGAAGCAATTGAAAATAAGGATAGATGCGTCGGGTTACATTTCTTCAGTCCTGCGCATATCATGAAATTGCTTGAGGTTGTGGAACTTCCTGTAACCTCAAAAGAGACCTTAGCAACAGCATTTCAGCTTGCTAAAAAACTCAAGAAAATGCCTGTCATTTCCGGAATTTGTGACGGTTTTATTGGCAACAGAATGCTTGCTGCGTATCGCCGTGCCGCAGAATATTTGCTTGCTGATGGTGCATATCCTCACGAGGTGGACGCCTCCATGCGCGATTTCGGAATGGCAATGGGGCCTTTTGAAACACAAGATCTTAGCGGCTTGCAAATAGGTTATGCAAACAGACGAAGACAGGATGCAACCCGAAACAAGAGCGAACGATACATTACCATTGCAGATCAATTGTTCGAACAGGAACGCCTTGGCCGTAAATCAGCCAAAGGTTGGTATGCTTATGATGAAACTTCCAAAGGCCCGATTATTGATGAAGCGGTGACCAAACTTATCGACGACTATAGAAAGCACAACGCTCTTAAGCCCATAAGCTTTTCAAAGGAAGACATACAAAATCTTCTGATGGCTGCTATGGTGAATGAAGGCGCGCGTATCGTTGAAGAAGGGGTAGCTGAAAATTCGACCTCTGTTGATGTGGTTAAAGTACATGGCTATGGGTTTCCGCGATATCGCGGAGGGCCAATGCAATGGGCTCAGAGCGTCGGAGATGACGCGATAAAAAACGCACTTATAAAACTGGAACAAGCCAGTCCAAATTCCTGGGTGAGAGCAAAAAGGTTTCGTTGATGAGAAATCTCAATGATTGAAATGAGTGAGATACAGATATGACAGTCCAAGAAGTACCTAGCTTTGCATCAGGTGAATGGATTAAGCCCGATGAAAGTGCGCGAATGATTGCTTCAGCCATTACCGGAGAGGAAATTGCACGCGCTGGTAATAGCAAATTGGATGTGAAATCCATGCTTGCCTATGCACGAGAATTTGGCGGTAAAAATCTGCGCGCTATGACCTTTCATGACCGAGCGCGCATGTTAAGGGCACTGGCTCTTTATCTTGGTGAACACAAGCAGGCTTTGTATGACATATCGTTTGCAACAGGTGCGACGCAAAAAGATCATCTGATTGATATCGATGGCGGTATCGGCACGCTATTGGTGTTTGCGTCTAAAGGCCGTCGCGAAATGCCTGATAGCAAAATCTATCTTGATGGTGAGCTTGAGCAGCTTTCGCGCAATGGTACATTCATGGGGCAGCATATCTGTACTTCAAAGCGCGGTGTTGGGCTGCACATCAATGCGTTTAACTTTCCTGTTTGGGGAATGCTGGAAAAGCTTGCACCTACATTGTTGGCGGGTGTCCCGGTGATTGTTAAACCTGCAACCGCTACCTGCTATGTGACAGAACTCTGCGTGCGTTTGATGCTGCAAAGTGACATCCTTCCAAAGGGCGCATTGCAACTGGTATCCGGTGGATTGGGGGACATGCTGGAGCATCTGAATTTTCAGGATGTTGTCAGTTTTACCGGTTCTGCGGAGACGGCACTTAAACTGCGTTCCAATCCGCATCTTCTCAAAAATTCAATTCCATTTATAGCAGAGCAAGATAGCCTCAACGCATCGATACTGGCGCCAGATGCAAAGCATGGAACACCAGAGTTTGATCTCTTTACCAAGGAGGTCATCACAGAAATGACGACGAAAGCAGGTCAAAAATGTACAGCTACACGGCGCTTAATCGTGCCCAATTCTCAACTTGAGATCGTTATTGATGCGCTAAAGAATAAGCTCTCTGAAACCATTATTGGTGACCCGCGTATCCAAGAAACCCAAATGGGGGCGCTGGTTTCATCTGCACAAAAACAAGATGTCTTGGCAAAGGCAAGCCTAATAGAAAAAGAATGCGACAAAGTTTATGATGGTTCACAGAATGTGAATTTTGATAATTCTGAACTTGAAAAGGGTGCGTTTATGTCACCCATGCTTTTTCATTGTCTTGACCCACATGATGCTCAAAATGTGCATTCGATTGAGGTGTTCGGGCCAGTCTCTACAATCATGGGGTACGACGAGATTGACGATGCCATTGAACTTGCCAACAAGGGTGAGGGGAGTCTGGTAACTTCAATCATCACGCATGACGGTGATATTGCCGAGGAATTTGTTTTTGGAACTGCTGCCTATAATGGCCGTCTTTATTTCAACAATGCTGATAGCATTAAGGAGAGCACAGGGCATGGGTCGCCACTGCCGCATATGGTTCATGGTGGGCCAGGGCGCGCAGGTGGAGGCGAGGAATTGGGCGGTATTCGTGGCGTCACGCACTACATGCAACGAACAGCAGTTCAGGGAAGCCCGAATATCCTGTCTGCAATTACGAAGAAATGGGTGCCTGGTTCTCAGCAAATCAAGCAGGAAGATCATCCCTTTACCAGAAATTTTCATGCTCTGGAAATTGGCGAAACCTTGCAGACGCAAAGCCGTGAAGTAACATTGGCAGGTATCGAAAAATTTGCGCATTTCACAGGTGATACATTTTATGCGCATATGGATGAGGAAGCGGCAAAACGAAATCCGTTTTTTCCAGGCCGTGTTGCCCATGGCTACTTGCTTTTAAGTTTCGCAGCGGGGCTTTTTGTTCAACCAGATGAAGGCCCCGTTTTGGCAAACACCGGTTTGGATAATTTGCGTTTCATGAAGCCCGTTGAACCAGGCGATAGCATTACGGTGCGGTTGACCGTGAAACAAAAAACACCGCGCAATCAAGATTATGGTGAGGTTCGATGGCATGTAAGTCTAAGCAATCAAAATGACGAACTGGTTGCTGAATATGAATTATTGACCATGAACGCTTATGGCTAACTGGTATCTGGTTTGGTGGCGTGTTATTTACAGTTTTAATTGGTAACGGTATAAATTTTAAATTTGACAGATATTCAAAAATCACTTGAGACATTAATCGGACTGGAAAAAATCAAGGTCTGGTCTTTAATTGTTACCTTGTTTGGTGATCTTGATGATGCAAGTTCGCAGTCTCTCTCAGGCAAGCAAATCAATACACTCCTTGGTCATATAGGTATCAAACCAGAAGCGACCAGAGTGGCGCTGCATAGACTTAAAAACGAAAACTGGATTGAAACTTCTAGATCGGGGCGTGAGACAATTTATCGAATGTCCGAGAAGGCAAGACGCGAAACAAAAAACGTATATTCAGATGTTTATGGTACTTCAATTAAATACCCGGAAGGCTGGCAATTGCTAGTAACACCCGACCATCATGATCTGGAGCAGACTGCTGCAATTATTCCTGTTTTAAAGAATGTGGCTCTTGTGCCTACAGCTTCAATAATCAACAATGCCGCGACATTCAGGGCGGAGCTGAAAAACCAAAATACTCCGGATTGGTTTGCAGAAAAAATTGTTTCGTCAGCGATATTGGAAATTTCTCAGGCGTTGAAAAAAGCAGCTGATTCAACATTTCCTAAATCAACCAAACTGGACCGACTGGCCAGGCGATTGTTGATATTACACCATTGGCGAAAGCTGGCCTTACGCGATAGTGTTTGGTGCTATATTTCACTGATGGAGAAAAGTGCTTTGGCTCAATGCCACAAAAGCGTATCAAATTTTTTGCAGGCGACACCAAAGATTGATCCGTCCAACCTGACAGAATAAAACATAGGGAATTTACATATGACGCAAAAAATAGCTCTCGTGACAGGCGCAAGTTCAGGCATTGGTCGGAATGCGGCAATTTCATTGTCAGCAGCTGGCTTTCATGTTGTCACCACTGCACGAAATCTGGATGGCTTGAAAGAGACAGCAAAGTTAAGCTCTGGCGCTGTTGAATGTATTCCTGCTGATGTCACAGATGTATCTTCCGTTGATGCACTTTATGAAGAAATCAAAAATAGCTATGGTCGGCTGGATGTTCTGTTTAATAATGCGGGCAATATGTTACCAAGCATCAATTTTGGGGATATGGAATTTGAGCAATTCCAAAGCGTCATTGATGTTAATTTATCAGGCGCGTTTTTAATGGCAAATCGTGCTTATCGCATGATGCGAGATCAAAAACCGCAGGGCGGTCGTATTATCAATAATGGTTCTATTTCGGCTTATGTGCCGCGCCCTGGGTCTGTAGCCTACACAGCTTCAAAACATGCAATTAGCGGTATGACACGTAGCATCGCGCTGGATGGCCGTGTGCATAATATTGCGTGCGGTCAAATTGATATTGGCAATGCAGCCTCTGACATGACGACACAAATCAGCCAAGGTGTGCCACAAGCCGACGGCTCAATAAAAGGCGAGCCAACCATTAACGTTCAGCACATAGGTGACGCAGTCGTGCACATGGCTAACCTACCGCTAGATGCAAATGTTCTCTTCATGAACATCATGGCAACAACAATGCCGTTCGTCGGGCGGGGTTAATGTAAGTATGGTTTACCCGTTTAGTTTAATTGCTACATTTTTGGTTTGAACGTAATTCCAAAGTGCTTCACGGCCTTTTTCGCGGCCATATCCAGACTTGCCATATCCACCGAACGGTGTCTCTACACCTCCTGCATACCATTCATTGATGAAGACTTGTCCTGCTCGAATTTTTTGAGCCGCACGAGTTGCCCTATCTATATCTTTTGTGAACACGCCTCCAACAAGTCCATAGGGTGTGCCATTTGCGATATTGATTGCTTCTTCATCACTATCAAACTTTAGAACCGATAAAACCGGGCCAAAGACTTCTTCATTCGCAATGGTCATATCTGGTGTAACATTGCTTAAAACTGTTGGCTCAAGGAATGCACCTGGTGAGTTTAATTTATGTCCGCCAGCTTCAACCATTGCGCCTTCAGTAACAGCATCATTGATCATCTTAACTGCGCGGTCGCGCTGTCCTTCAGAAACCATTGCCCCCATATTCGCGCCAAATTCCGGGAGATCTATGCCTGCACCAACTTGTAAACCTTTTGCAATATTGGTTACGCGTTCAATAAGTTCGTCATGGATAGAACTATTTACAATTACTCTCGACATGGCAGAGCAAACTTGTCCAGCATTGAAATAAATGCCCCACCGAACATCATTTTCAAAGGCGTCAAGATCAGCATCATCATGGACAATAGCCGCTGACTTACCACCCAGTTCCAAGACGCAAGGCACGACATTTTTTGCTGCGGCAGAAGCAATTGCGATGCCCGTTGGAACAGAACCCGTAAAGACAATTTGGTTTACATCACGATGAGATGAAAGCGCTGCGCCTGCTTCATGGCCAAGGCCGCACAAAATATTAACTGCACCTTTGGGAAGACCAACCGATTCTGCTGCATAGGCAAACCAAGCATTTGTAATAGGCGTCATTTCAGGCGTCTTGATAACGACGGTATTACCAGTTGCAAGCGCTGCAGAAAGCGAACGCGCAGTCATTTCGACAGGATAATTCCAAGGAATAATTTGTGCGGAAACACCAAACGGTTCGTAAGTTGTAAAATCAAAATATCCTGAACCAAGTGGAATAGAGCGCCCTTCAACGGTTTCAGCCTGATTGCCGTAATACTCAAAATAACGTGCTGCACCTTCGATTTCTATGCGTGATTCCCATAGGGGTTTGCCCTGTTCAAGTGTTAGGATAGGTGCAATCTCGTCAATATGTTGCAGAAGAAATTTTCCCATTGCAATGACCATGCGACCACGCTCTACAGGTCGAAGATCAGACAATACGCCTGATTGGTGGACACGCTTAGCCGCTTGCACCGCTTTATTAACATCACT
>CALAIO010000121.1 GCA_937923355.1 uncultured Rhizobiaceae group bacterium
AAAATTAGATCAAATAAAACATGATGCTACCATGAGCATCAAAACCCAATCCATCCTAATTCTAGTCATTGCACAAGTCTCGGCACTGTCGCTTTGGTTTATCTCTTCTGCGGTTCTGCCAGACATGTTGCGTGAGTTTTCGATTAGCGCCGGGCGGCAGGCGGCCTTGAACAGCGCTGTACCTGCGGGCTTTGTGGTGGGCGCTTTGACCTCTGCATTGTTGGGATTGTCTGACCGATTTGATCCGCGGCGTTTGTTCTTCATCTGCGCTTGTGTGGCATCGCTCTCAGGTTTTGGTTTGCTTGTTACAGAACCTGGCAGCAACGCTTCGGTTTTCATGCGGTTTGTAACGGGTGCAATGTTAGCTGGGGTCTATCCTGTAGGTATGAAAATTGCGGTAGGTTGGGGCAAGGAGGATAGGGGGCTTTTGGTAGGACTGCTGGTTGGCGCACTCACCTTTGGTTCTGCTTCACCCCATTTGGTAGCCTGGCTTGGAGAAGCTGAATGGCGTGCAACCATCAAGATTGTTTCAAGCTTCACATTGCTTTCAGCGGTTTTAATTATGTTTGCAAAGCTTGGTCCTTACCATGCAAAATCACCTGCTTTTGAGATGTCATCCATCACTCAAGCCTGGACAAACAAACGGGTGCGTTATGCCTATCTCGGGTACTTCGGCCACATGTGGGAACTCTATGCGATGTGGGCATGGATTGGCGTTGCAACCTATGCGTCTTACTCGCTCACAATGAATGATGCGGATGCGGTATCCTTTTCCAAGATAACAGCATTTTTGGCAATCGGGCTTGGCGGTGTAGCCTGTTTTCTGGGTGGTTATTGGGCAGATAAGATCGGCAAAGCCCGGATCACAATCATTGCGATGGTGTTTAGTTTCCTTGGCGCAGTTGCAACAGCACTTACCTTTGGCGGAGCGCCTTGGATAACCTTCATTGCTGTTGTTATCTGGGGCATTGCGATTATCCCCGATAGTCCACAATTCTCGGCACTGGTCGCAGACGGCGCACCACCAGAAATTGCTGGCTCTCTCATGACATTTCAAACTGCCATCGGTTTTGCACTAACAATCTTCACCGTACAAATCACACCCTATGTGGTCGAATGGACAAGCTGGCCAACCGTCATCCTGATCATGGCGATTGGCCCACTGTTTGGTATTTACTTCATGCGAAAACTGGAAAAACTGTCCTAGCGGCTTTTCTTCAATTTATCCGCAAATACCGCAATTGTTTTCTGGTAATTATCAGAGCGGTTCCATTCCTGGATTAATTTATAATTGGATGTGCCAGGCAGATAGCCGCCGCCACGTCTCCAGCCACGCTTCTTAAACCAGTTGGCTGTTGTAGCCAAAGCATCAGGGCCTGAACGATAAACATCAATCCCGCCGCCATCAAAATCTGTTGCGCCTAGCAAGAAACGTGTTGCCAGTAATTGCGTCTGACCAATTTCACCTGCCCATGCGCCACGTCGCTTTGATAAGTCAAGCAAACCTCTATCCATGATTTCCATGGCTGCTAATAACTCAGGGAAGAACAGGCTTTCTGATCTTCGACAATCATAGGCAAGTGTCGCTAGAGATTGTAAAATTGGCTTCTTGCCCTGAAATCGTCCAAAGGCTGTTTCCAATACCCAGATGGACATCAGCACTTCTGGTTGAACACCATATTTCTTCTCGATGCTGGCTAATGTCTTGCTATTATTATTCCATCGCTTGAGCGTTACACCAAGCGCACCTTTTGTGCGGCGCGCATAAAAACTTTCAAAAGAACCCTTGAAGCTTTTCTTGTTGTTGCGATCAAGCTTGATAATGGATGTATCGTATTTAACACCGTCCAATTTGGCCAATGTGGATTTTTTGAATCGGCCTGCATATTCCTTTTTGAAATCTGCTTTCCAAGCATTAAACCTGCCACCATCATTAGAGCATGCAAGCTTTGCTTGTGCAGATGCGATGCCAGTTACGGGACTTTGAAAGGGTGAGAAAGTCACACCAACAGCGAGTGCAGTTGCGGTAAAAATGGATTTGGAAAACTTCATTGGGCTTCTCCTGTATGAATTCATGCAAATCAGAATTACCCTCTTATGCCACAAGCTGACGTAAGGACAAATATGTATTTTTAGCGCAATCGCCTAAGAAACTATCATAATTCCGTTATAAATCAGGTAAGCACCGAAGGCTGCCAGCAACAATGCGTTGAAATAGCTGATATACTGAAATGAAATCTTTGCACCAGCACGGCCAATCATGCCCCAAAAGAAAACGCCAAACAGAAAGAGCGGAATGCCGCTGAAATAAAAGAAAGCAATGTTTACGGTCAAGCTATCGCTAATGTTGGCAGTCAAAAAACCAACCGGCAACAGGATATAAACCTTGGGGTTGAGATAAGTGACAAGACTCATATTCTTCCAGTTAAAATCAAACGGTTTGCCCGTTGTAATTTTCGCTCTCAAAACCTTGTAGGCAAGATAGAAGATATACGCACCGCCAAACAAATGCATGGCCGCAAAAATATTCTCACTAATATTGGCAATAACATTTGAAAGAATAGCGCAACCAACGGAAACAGGAAGCCAACCAACGATGAGATAAAGAAAATAGTCCGAATATAGTTTCTTGAAAGTCGTACCCGGCGCCGCTTCCATCGTGGCAATCCAGAATGGCCCAGCGGAAAATACAAAGGCACTCCAAAAGAGCAGGGTGGTTAAAACGGTTTCTTGCATGGCATGGCTTTCAAAAAAACGATGTCCT
>CALAIO010000122.1 GCA_937923355.1 uncultured Rhizobiaceae group bacterium
GCTTCTTCCGATTTCCGCTTATTGGTATCTTGCGCGCGAGATTCCACAATCTCGTGCAAGTCAGGCCCCATGAAATGAAGTGCTTTACCTGACTTTGAAATACGATCTGCATAGCGGTCATAAAGCTCTCGCTCGGGGCCGGATTTCATGCGGCCCACCGCTAAGATGCTTAGGCGCATAAACCTTAATGCGTTTCTTCAGATGCAGGCATTTGCCACATCTTTTCAAGCGCATAAAACTCACGCACTTCTGGTCTGAAGAGATGTACGATAATATCGCCAACATCTACCAAAACCCAATCAGCTTTTTGCAGGCCTTCGACTTTGATCGACTTGTGACCAGTCGATTTAAGCTCGCGCAAAAGATGATCTGCGACCGCACTTACGTGACGGTTCGACCTGCCTGATGCGATGACCATATAGTCAGCGAGGGCTGATTTATCTTGAATGTCGATTGTAGTGATTTCCTCTGCCTTTGAATCTTCAAGGCAAGTCATCACCGTTTCTAAAACACTGTTAATCGCTGCTGTCGCCGCTTTCTGTGTTTGCTTCGCTGCTTTTTTAGCATCCGATGTCTGCATTGCTGTAGTCAGTTTATCCCTCACGCTATGCAGTTGAACGATGGCACTATTACCATCTAACCCTAGCATAGTTCTGATTCTATGTTTGTTTCAAGACACTTTTTGTCTCATTGAATTCTATGGTTTCTGTTCCGCTCTCAATTGTGTTGAAGAAAGCGAAGACCTTGGCCCATGTAAAAACGTCCATACTGGCGGCCTCATATGACTTAAAAGAGAAGCATCACTCTCATCTATTCTATACTGAGACAAGGCAATTGATGCTTGGCTTGAATGATAGCTCAGGGTAGAGCCTGGCCTGTCAATCACGGCAATTGGCATCATATTGGCAATCTCACGCCAATCCTGCCAACGATGAAAATCTGCCAGATTATCAGCGCCCATCAGCCAGACAAAATCATTTCTCGGTCTCAAAAGCTGTACAACACGCAAGGTATCTGCTGTAAATCGCACTTTATACTTGGCTTCAAAAGCAGTTATTTTTATCCTTGGATGAGAAATCATCGCACGGCATTTTTTGATACGCTCCTCAAGGGGTGCCAACTCGGACGTATCCTTAAGCGGATTGCCGGGTGTCACCATCCACCAAATCTGATCAAGTTCCAGACGCTTTATCGCCAAATCACACAGGTTTAAATGCCCTTCATGTGGCGGATTAAAAGACCCGCCAAAAAGGCCTATCTTTTGTCCATCACCCGCAACAGGCATGCGCATGGCTTCACGAAGGATAGGGGAGGAATTCAAGGTCGCGTCTGCCCATTTCCGCGCACAAGATATTTAAAGCTTGTAAGCTGCTCAACACCGACCGGCCCACGCGCGTGCATTTTACCCGTCGCAATACCAATCTCCGCACCCATACCAAATTCACCGCCATCAGCAAATTGCGTTGAGGCATTGTGCAGCAAAATGGCTGAATCAATTTCATTGAAAAAATTTTCTACCACTGCCGCATCTTCGGCAATCACACACTCTGTGTGACTTGATGAATATTTTTGAACATGTGCAATTGCACCTTCAATGCCATCGACCAATTTGGCAGAAATAATTGCGTCAAGATATTCCGTTGTCCAGTCTGCTTCATTTGCAGTATTCGCATCAGAGAAAAGCGCAACGACTTCATCATCGCCACGAATTTCACACTTAGTCGTGCGAAGTGCCTCAAGGATTGGCTGCAAATGCGTGTCGGCTACTGCCTTGTCAATCAGCAAGGTTTCCGCAGAACCACAAATACCCGTGCGACGCATCTTGGCATTTACAACAAGATCAATCGCCATTTGTAAATCTGCAGACTTATCGACATAGACATGGCAAAGCCCTTCCAGATGCGCAAAAACTGGCACACGCGCATCTGACTGAACACGCTCAACCAGTGAGCGCCCACCACGTGGCACAATTACATCAATCGAGCCATCAAGACCCGTTAGCATTTCTCCAACAGCTGCCCTATCCGTAGTCGGCACAATCTGAATACTATCGTCAGGCAGCCCCGCTTCTTTCAAGCCGTGAACCAAACAAGCGTGAATGGCATTGGATGAATAATAAGAGTCCGATCCGCCACGCAAAATAACCGCATTACCAGACTTCAAACAAAGCGCACCTGCATCTGCTGTTACGTTCGGGCGCGATTCAAAAATCACCCCAATCACACCTAATGGAGTCCGCACGCGCGAGATGTTTAAACCGTTTGGTCGATCCCACTGGGCGATGACATCACCAACAGGATCTTTCAATTCTGCGATAGCTTTTAAACCATCTGCCATGCTTTTAATGCGCTCTTCATCGAGCTTTAATCTGTCCAGAAAAGCGGCTGAAATGCCGTTTTCTTTCGCAGCCACCATATCTTTTTCATTCTCAGATAATAATATTGCACGTGTTTCCCAAAGCTTTTCCGCAGCCTTCAACAATGCCTTATTTTTGGCTTCAGGATCAGCCGTTGCCAATTTTTGTGCAGCAGTATTTGCACGTTCGCCCATGTCAGCCATGACATTTTTAACGTCGTTGATTTCTACTTTATCAAGCATCGCTTTCATCCATTTGTTTTGCTTGTGTCCTTAAAACCAGATTGTCGCGGTGAATAAGGGCTCCGCGAGAAGTCATACCAAGAATAGACTCAATTTCTACGCTCTGACAGCCCATAATCTTGCGTGCATCTTTTGCGCCATAAGAAACAAGGCCGCAGCCCAACTCTTCATCTTCACTTGAAAGAACCGCCACAACATCACCACGTGAAAAACTTCCGCTTACTTTCGTCACGCCTGCTGGCAAAAGGCTCTTTCCCTTTGCCAAAGCTTTCGCAGCGCCAGCATCTATCGTGATACTACCGCCCAATTCCATCTGGCCAGAAATCCATTTTTTACGGGCAGTAACCGGCGTTTCCTTCGCCTTAAACCAGGTAGCATTCCCACCGTTAAAAAGGGATTTCAGCGGATGACTTTCCTTCCCAGAAGTGATCACCATGGAAGTGCCAGCGGTCATGGCAATTTTACCTGCTTCAAGCTTGGTGACCATGCCACCCTTGGAAAGTTCAGTGCCAGCATCGCCAGCCATTGCTTCAATCTCAGGCGTAATGTCAAAGATACGATCAAAGCGTTGAACGTCTTTACCCTTGCCAGGAATGCCAGAATAAAAACCATCGATATCTGATAATAATATAAGCAAGTCAGCACTCACCATGGTCGCAACGCGAGCCGCCAATCTGTCATTGTCACCATATCTGATTTCGCTTGTCGCAACCGTATCGTTTTCGTTGATGATCGGCACAGCGCCAAGTTTGAGCAAGGTCGAAACTGTTTCACGCGCATTGATATAACGTCTGCGTTCTTCTGTATCGCCTAGCGTTAAAAGCACTTGGCCAGCCTGATATTCATATTCACCCAGTGCTTCACTGTAGGCGCGGGCCAGTAAAATCTGGCCTGTCGCTGCTGCCGCCTGACTTTCTTCCAGTTTTAAAACACGCATAGGAAGGCCAAGCTGTTTACGCCCAAGCGCAATCGCACCTGATGAAACCAGCAGCACTTCGCAGCCTGCTTTCCGCAGCATATGAACATCTGCACATAATGAATTCAGCCAGTCACGCTTCAGACCACTCTTCTTATCAACAAGAAGTGCTGATCCGATTTTGATGACGATACGTTTATAGGAGGAAGCAGATGTCAGCATTGAAGCCAGTCTCCTGCTTTTGGCTCCTCGTCTTCCGCGTTTGCAGCAATCTCGGCAGCTTTGTCACCATCAATAGATGCCAGCATTTTGCGCAATACATCCTCAACGCCTTCACGCGTAACAGAAGATAATTCCATTGGTTTGTAGCCCAGCACTTCTTCCAGTGCTTCCAGCTTCTCTTCACGATGCCCCGGCAAGACACTGTCTACCTGACTAAGTGCTACAATTTCCTGCTTCTCATCAAGCCCGTGCCCATAGGCAGCCAATTCCCCCCGAATGATGCGATAAGTTTCTGCAACGTCTTCTTCGTTAGCAGAAATCAAGTGAAGCAAAACGCGTGTGCGTTCAACATGCCCCAGGAAGCGATCGCCAATACCAACACCTTCATGCGCGCCTTCAATAAGACCCGGAATATCGGCAATCACAAATTCACGATTATCTATTTTGGTAACGCCAAGATTTGGATGAAGCGTTGTAAAAGGATAATCAGCAATCTTAGGCTTGGCAGAAGTAACACTTGCAAGGAAAGTCGACTTGCCTGCGTTAGGCAAACCCACAAGACCTGCATCAGCAATTAATTTTAAACGAAGCCAAAGCCAGCGTTCCTTGCCTTCAAGACCAGGATTAACTCTGCGCGGCGCCTGATTGGTTGAGGTTTTAAAATGCGCATTACCAAATCCGCCGTTACCACCTTTGGCAATCCGGTAACGTTGACCCAATTCATCCAGATCAGCAATCAGTGTTTCATTGTCTTCTTCGTAGATTTGCGTTCCAACAGGAACTTTCAAAACCACATCATCAGCATTTGCACCATTGCGATTACGACCCATGCCGTGTCCGCCTGTCGCAGCCTTGAAATGCTGTTGGTATCGATAATCAATAAGCGTATTGAGACCATCCACGGCCTCTACCCAAACATCGCCACCCTTGCCGCCATCACCACCGTCAGGACCACCCATGGCAATATACTTTTCACGACGGAAGGAAAGCGAGCCTGCTCCACCATCACCAGAACGAATAAAAACCCTGGCCTGATCAAGAAATTTCATATGATACTCTCCCCAGGCTTTCCAAAAGGATTAGGCAGCAATAGCGCCCATCCAGCTTTCACGGGTAATACGGAAATGATCAACAATTTGGTCTTTTTCCATGACTTCAGAATAATGTGTTTCCTGTTTCCAGAAATTACCACCACATTTTTCAATGACGCGGCGCGATGCCTTATTATCCGTAAGAACAGAAATCAAAAGCGTTTCTTCGCTACCAGCCTTGAAGAAAAGATCAACAATTGCACGCGCGGATTCGGTAGCATAACCCTTGCCCCAATATTCCTCACCCAACCAATATCCAAGGTGCGGCAAATCAAAACGACGTTTTACAAGATGAATGCCGCAGATACCCATCAAGGCACCACTTTCCGCAGAAGTAATTGCAAAAACAACTTCACCAGCTTCAGGCTTTGAAACATTATCAATAAATTCTTGGGCGTGTTTATCAAAATAAGGATAAGGCATGGATTCCAACATGCTTGAAATCTTGCGATTGTTTGCAAGCGCAGCAATATCCTGAACGTCATCCTTATTAGGTGCGCGCAGAACCAGATTTTCTGTTGTCAAAATTTCACAGGCGAAAGCGAGGCTTTGCGCTTCATTTCTTTCTTCTCGTGTCATGACCTTCTCCAAATACAAAAAGGGAGGCGGTGTCCCGTCTCCCCCATGCAATTTAAAAATCATATTGACCGGGGTTTCGAAACACCGGCTAATTGATTACCGGTTACTCAGCAGCTTCTGCCGGGACTACGTTAATGAATGTTCGTCCGTTAGCTTTACGCTGGAACTCAACTTTGCCATTAACGACTGCGAAGATTGTGTGATCTTTGCCCATGCCGACATTATTACCTGGGTGCCACTTTGTGCCACGCTGACGTGCAATGATGTTGCCTGAAACAACTTCTTCGTTACCGAATTTTTTAATGCCTAGACGGCGACCTGCGGAATCGCGACCGTTACGGGACGAACCACCAGCTTTTTTATGTGCCATTTTCTTGTCTCCTTAGGTTACGACTATTTAG
>CALAIO010000123.1 GCA_937923355.1 uncultured Rhizobiaceae group bacterium
AAAGCCAATGCGCTCGATGCTGATTGCATGGAAATAGTGAAGGCTGCTGCGGAAAATCCGGGCCCTGGTATTATTGTTCATAACGACGCACAGCATTTTTCTGCGGGTGTGAATCTTGAGCGTTTCCTTGAGATGATTGAAGCGAAAGACTGGGATGGAATTGATACTTTCCTACATGGTTTCCAGTCAGCGGTAGAAGCTTTGCTTTATTGTGATGCACCCGTAGTTGGCGCACCATCAGGTCTTGCGATTGGTGGTGGCTACGAAGTGCTTGCCCATTGTGACAAAGTCGTTGCGCATACAAATTCTGTGCTTGGGCTGGTTGAGGCGAGCGTTGGCGTTGTGCCTGGTGGTGGCGGCGTTAAGGAGACTTATTTGCGCTGGTATCATGCAACGGGGGATTGGGCAAAGGCTGCGCGCAAGACTTTTGATCAAATTGGCTATGCGATGACGGCAACTTCGCCAGATGAAGCTATCCCTATGCAATACTTCGTGGAAGGGCGTGACCAGCAAGTGATGAACCGTGATCGTTTGATCGAAGCTTCACGCGCCGCTTTGGCCAGCATGGATAATGGGTACAAACCACGCGAAAAGCCTGAGTTCATGCTCGCAGGTGGCGAGGCGCATGATGCCATGGTTACCTTCCTTGAAGACGGTAAGGAAAAAGGTTGGTTCTTCCCGCATGATGTGGTGGTTGCAACGGCGATTGCCAAGATAATGACGGGTGGGTCTGGTAGCGAAAAACTGCCTCAAACTGAACAAGACATGTATGCCAGAGAGCGTGCAAGCTTCATTGAACTTGCCAAAACACCAGAAACGCTGGAACGGATTACTCAGCTTCTTCGCAATGGCAATGCGATACGGAATTAGTGATGCATTGGATTTTCCCTCTCCCCTTGTGGGAGAGGGTGGCGCACTTGAGCGTAGCGATATGCGTCGGGTGAGGGGTGAATGCAGATGATATATACTTTTGCTTAAACATTACCCCTCATCCGTCAGCTATGCTGCCACCTTCTCCCACAAGGGGAGAAGGGAACTGCTCATATAATAGTTGTCATCCCAAAATGACTATGCTCAACTTAAGGCAACTATAACCTTGGAGAACCTCCCATGAAGCTTTGGTATTCACCGCCATCACCATTCGTTCGAAAAGTGCTAATGCTCGCTTATGAGACGGGTCAGATCGATAAGCTCGAACTGGTGGATGTGAGTAATACCGCACTGACACCTGATGCTGATTTGGCGAAGCTTAACCCGCTGGGGAAAATTCCGACATTGG
Organism: uncultured Rhizobiaceae group bacterium; assembly: GCA_937923355.1. The sequence continues at coordinate 1,280 of CALAIO010000123.1, forward strand.
TACTGGAGGATGGGCATACGCTTTTTGATAGCCGTGTGATTTGTGAATATCTGGATGGCCTTCACGATAGGGAGAAGATGATCCCTGAAGCGGGAATGGAACGTTATAATACGCTCGTGTGTCAGTCGATGGCTGACGGTATCATGGAGACGGCTGTCGCCATTCGCTATGAGCAAGCGCTTCGTCCAAAAGAGTATCAATGGGATGTCTGGATGGATGCCCAACAAAAGAAAATCGTGCAGGCACTTGATGTGCTTGAGACTTGGCGGGCAGGGCGTATTCAAGATATTCACCTTGGCTCGATCTCCGTTGCATCAGCGCTTTCCTATCTCGACTTCCGCCAGCCAGATTTTGACTGGCGCGAAGGGCGACCTGTTTTGACGCAGATGTTGGCAACATTTTCAGAGCGTGAGAGTATGCGTGAGACTGGGCCTGAGTGAGAAAATATTGCCTCCTCCTTTTGGGGAGGCACACGATTGGCAAGCGTAGCGCAGGCAGAGTGGGTGGGGGTGAAGCACTATCAACTCGCTCAATATTCAAAATTGAATTGTTTAACCCCCACCAGTTCCCCTGTGGCTTTGCCTTGGCTCACTAAGGCTCGCGCCGCGTGACGCTCCCCGTCCTGCGGACCCCCACAAGGAGGAGGCAGGTTTATGTTACTCTATAAAATGCCCAGCCACCCATCTATGAAAGTGATGCGTGGATTCATCCATCACGGGTGAGAAGTGGCCGCCGTCGAAGCCGTCTGCTTTGCGGCCTTCTTGCATGGCTTCCACGACGCCGACATCTTCGCCGAAGACTTCTTTCCAAAAACTTGCATTGGTGTTGCGCATGTCTTGCCATTCTTCTGAGCGCATTTCATCAGACGCATAGTAAATTTCAATATGCTCTAGCGTTTGGCTGGAGCTTTTTGGCTCTAACACAATGCCGAAGGTGTGGTCTTTGTGGACACCGAACATGACGTTTGGATAAAAGGTGATGTATTCTGCTTCCTTGTCCCAGCGTTCTGATAAACCATCAAAAGATGAGAAGTTTCTGCCATCGTCATCAACTGCCATGGTAAAGGCGCGGGTGAGTTGTCCTGAAAATGGGCCTTCACTTAAAATGTTTGCATGATCTTCGAGTTTTGAAACTTCGTTTAAGCCAGGATGAATAAACGGCAGGTGATAGGCTTCGGAATAGTTCTCCACTGCCAGTTTCCAATTGGTTTCAACTTGAAGTTTGAAAGAGGATTCTTCGCCGCCGTGATAGATGGGCTTGTCGAATTCTTTCCAGCGTTCCAGCACGTCTTTGAAGTAGACTTCGAATGGTTCTGCATCGCCTGAGATGTTTACAAAAACAACATCCAGATGTGTGTGACTTCTTATTTCGATCAGGCCTAATTGCGATTTGTCGATTGTCTCATGTTCATGAATGCCAGGGCCACCTACATGTGGGGTTTGTTTTAAGGCACCTTCGGTTGAATAGCACCACGCATGATAAGGGCAGCGTAGCAGACCAGTTGTTTTTCCAGCCTCTTGAACTAGCTTAACACCGCGGTGGCGGCAGGCATTGTGGAAGACGCGAATTTGTCCGTCTCGGCCGTGCGAAATGATGAAAGGATCGCCAAGAAATTCAACAGGTTTTACGTCTCCTGGTTCTGGGACGTCTTTGCCGAATCCAATACCAACCCAATTGGGTGAGAAGATTTTACGCTTTTCT
>CALAIO010000124.1 GCA_937923355.1 uncultured Rhizobiaceae group bacterium
TCTTTTTCTTCAATCGGTAGAACACCAGATTCAGAAGACATAATGATACGATCATCTTTTGTCACAATATATCGCGCAGGACGAAGGCCATTACGATCAAGCGTCGCACCAATTTGGCGACCATCTGTAAAGGCAACGGCAGCAGGACCATCCCACGGCTCCATCAAGGCTGCATGATATTCATAAAACGCGCGGCGTTCTTCATTCATCAACGGATTGCCTGCCCATGCCTCAGGGATAAGCATCATGACAGCATGAGAGAGCGAATACCCACCTTGCGTTAAAAACTCCAACGCATTATCGAAACAGGCTGTATCGGATTGACCTTCATATGATATCGGCCAAAGCTTGGTTATATCCTCGCCGAACAAAGGTGAAGAAACAGATGCCTGGCGCGCAGCCATCCAGTTCACATTGCCACGAAGCGTATTAATCTCACCATTATGCGCAACCATACGATATGGGTGAGCAAGTTTCCATGAAGGGAATGTGTTTGTTGAGAAACGCTGGTGAACGAGTGCAAGTGCTGACTTAAATCGTTCATCACTTAGGTCTTTATAATAAGGACCAAGCTGATCTGCCAGGAACATACCTTTATAGACGATTGTACGGGCAGAAAATGAAACAATATAAAATCCACTTTCACGCGCATTCGTGTTTGCAAAAATCTTGTTCGATATCACCTTGCGGGTTTGATAAAGCTTACGCTCAAAAGCATCATTATCTTCGGCCGCATCTTTCGATGTGACGAAGAATTGTTTATGAACAGGCTCCGTCGCCATGATTGCTGGGTCTTGAGAAAGGCCTGAGTTATCGACTTCAAGCGTACGCACACCCAACAGGGTTAGACCTTCTGCTTCAATACCAGCAGTTAAAATAGCTTCCGTTTGCTCAATCAAATCGTCGTCGGCAGGCATAAAGACTTGTGCAACACCATATTGTCCTGCATCTGGCAAATCAAAGTCACAAACCGCTGCAAAAAACTCGTGCGGCGTCTGAAGTAACAAACCAGCTCCATCACCCATCAATGGATCAGCACCAACAGCGCCACGATGTTCAAGGTTCTCCAGAATTTGCAATCCATCTTTAATAATAGAGTGCGTTTTCTCACCTTTCATATTGGCAACAAAACCAACACCACAAGCGTCTTTTTCATTTTTAGGATCGTAAAGACCTTGCTTGGCAGGCATTGCTGAAAGACCTTTAGAAGCCTCTTGCATACCCACTGCAATGTTTTTTTCGTCTTTTTTCATGGTCTTAACTCCAAATGAAAAACTGCCTGTAAACAGACAATGTAGTCGTAAAAATTATAAAGGATATGAGTGATTTAACGCTATTTATATGACGTTCAAGCTCAAAACAGGAATAATAATAGACCTGTTCAGTGCAGGGTATCACCCACAAAAGGACAGCAATACTGACCCTTATAGCGCTATACATGCCAAACATTGATAAATTAAGCAAGAATTAAATGCCGAACATGACCTTGCGGAACGTTTACAAGACTAAATTGTTGATACATAAAGTACATATTGGGGCACATTTTTCGACATCTTGTCGAAGATGTGCCCTTTTGTGTTTTGGTTGGCATTATAGCAACTTATGTCCAACAAAACTTCGCTATTTCTTTGCCCCAGAAATAGAATTATGGGGGTTGTTGGAATAATTAGCTAATGTTTACCAAAAAGGCCCAGTATCTAGTTTTAGATACTGGGCTATTTATTACTTGTTTTTGAATAAAGCTTGGCTAATGTGGCCCTATTACAAAGGAGCCTTAAATGATTTTTGGCAGTGACAATTGGTCGGGTGCAGCACCACAAATATCTGAGGCACTCATGCGCCATTCTCAAGGATTGGCCGTTGCCTATGGCGATAGTGATCTCGACAAAACAGTCGAACAAAAGTTCAACGAAATCTTTGAAACAGAATGTGCTGTATATTTCGTTGGTACCGGAACAGCAGCCAATTCGCTCGCGATTGCAGCAACCATGAAACCGGGCGGCATCGTATTTTGTCATGATGAGGCACATGTTATCGCCAATGAAGGCGGTGGACCTGAGTTTCTTTCAGGCGGCGGCAGACTGGCACCCATAGCGGGTAAAGATTGCAAGATAGACCCAGCAATCCTTTCGAAGGCAGCAAAGAATTACTCGCAAGAGTTCAATCACCTCGGCCAGCCAACCATGTTGACCATCACACAGGCAACAGAGGCGGGAACTGTCTATACTTTGGACGAAATATCTGCGCTTTCAAAAGTAGCTAAAGCCAATAATATTCCACTCCACATGGATGGCGCACGCTTTGCAAACGCATTGGTTCAACTGGACTGTACACCATCAGAAATGACTTGGAAAAACGGTGTAGACATGGTCTCTTTTGGCGCCACAAAAAACGGCTGCTGGTGCGCAGAAGCATTGGTCGTTTTCAATAGAGACCTGCTCTCACACTTTCAGTTTATTAGAAAGCGTTCAGGGCATTTGTTTTCTAAAACACGTTTCATCAGCGCACAATTTGAAGCTTATTTTGAAAATGATCTTTGGCTGGAACTTGCACGACATTCAAACGCCATGGGCGCACAACTTGAGAAAGCTGTTAGAGGATCAAACCATGTTCGCCTCGCATGGCAAGGGCAATCCAATCAGGTGTTTTTTATTGCAGAACGACAAAAGGCCCAAACATGGCTGGATCACGGAGCCCGCTTTCATCCATTTCCAACCCCCAAAGGTATGGAAAATGAAGTGTCCGAAGATGAACAGGTTTATCGTCTGGTCGCCAGTTTCATTACGCAACAAGAAAACATCAATCAACTGGCAGACATAATCAGCAAATAAAAAAGGGCACCTGAAAGAGATGCCCTTCGTTCAAACCTTAAAGAAAACTTATGCAGCTTTCTTGATTTTTTTGGCTTCAATTTGTTTGTTCTGATTGCCAATCGCAATTTTTTTTGGCTTCATTGCTTCCGGTATTTCACGAACCAAATCGATGTGAAGCAGGCCATTTTCCAAACTCGCATTTTTCACTTCAACATGATCGGCCAATTGGAAGCGGCGTTCAAATGAACGCGCTGCAATGCCACGGAAAAGTACTTCATTATCTGACCTTTCTTCTTCATTGCGCTCGGCAGTGACAGTAAGCAAATTCTGCTTTGCCTCAATCGAAAGATCTTCTTCGGCAAAACCTGCAACAGCCATGGATATACGATAACTGTCTTCGCCTGTTCGCTCTATATTATAAGGTGGATAGGCAGGTGTATTCTCCGGCTGGCCTACATTATCCAGCAGTGAAAATAAGCGGTCAAAACCGACAGTTGAACGGTATAGGGGTGAATAATCAAAATTACGCATGTTTATGTCCTCCTTGAAGCGACTTAAGCGTGTTATTTGGCACTATTGCCATATATTTTGTCTCTCCCGGTATGGGCAGAGACATATTTGTGCGGACCCATCTGGCGTCCAGACTATTATTTGGGTATTGAAAGACTGCACTTCAAGAATTGGACGAAAAATTGTTGCTTAAAAACCCATCCTATAACCCTATGCCGGACGGTGCCGTTTCAGGGATGATTAATACTCCAGACGGCTTTGAACTGCGTTTTGCCAGATGGAAAGCAAGCAAAAAACCGGCACTTGGTACTATATTGCTCCTTCATGGACGATCCGAATATATCGAACGCACCTATGAAACAGTCGAGGATTTACGCAATCGTGGGTTTGAGGTCATCAGCTTTGATTGGCGTGGCCAGGGAGGTTCAAGCCGTATCCTGGAAGATAAAAGACGTGGTTACGTTGATGATTTCAAGGATTACACGGTTGATCTTGAAGCAATTATCAATCAGATAGCACTGCCCGATTGCAAAGCACCCTATTACATTCTGGCACACTCCACAGGCTCTTTGGTTTCCATTCTTGCTGCACCAAAAATTTCAAACACTATCCGCCGTATGGTATTGGCAGCACCGTTTCTGGGATTGGGTAAACAACCCATATCCGCACCACTTGTAAAGATACTTGCTGGAACACTCTGCATGTTCGGCCTAGGCGAAGTATATCTGGCAGGTGGAAAATCAGCAGGCGAAACACAAGAGTTTGAAGGTAATATTCACACTTCAGATCCAGACCGTTTTAAACGCAACAAGAAGTTTATGAAGGAATTTCCAGAACTCACCATAGGCGGGCCTACCGCTGCATGGGTCTATGCTTCATGTAGAACGATGGAAGGTGTAAATGACATCGATTTTTGCAAACAGATTAAAATTCCTACACTCCTAATCAGTGCAGGCAATGATGTGATCGTTTCCAACAAATCGATTGAAAGTTTTAGTCGTAAATTACGCTCTGGTAAAACATTGACCATCAACGGCGCAAAGCATGAACTGTTACAAGAAAGAGATATTTTCAGGGAACAACTTCTGGCAGCTTTTGATTCATTTATCCCAGGATCTGATGGATAATACTCACGCCAAGGCCTCCAATGCCTTTTGGTGCAATATCTTATTCGCAGCAACAAGAACCTGACCACCTTGCGCGGGACTACCTCCCTGCCAATCTGTGAAAATACCCCCTGATTTTTCTACAATCGGAATAAGCGCTGCAATGTCATAGGCATTTAGCCCTGCTTCAACGACAAGATCAATATGACCACTTGCAAGCATGCAATAGGCATAACAGTCAGCACCATAACGAGGCAATTTGCAAAGCGCTTCCAGTTTTTGATAATGCGCACTCTCAATCTGATTGAACAAGGCTGGTGATGTCGTCATGATAATCGCATCTGGAAGTTCTTGCGTATTAGAAGTTTGAAGTTGGCTAATATCTTCGTTGTGATTTAAAAAGCTGTTTTCCCCATCACATATGTAACGCTCGCCCGTAAAAGGTTGAGTCATAATCCCTGCGTAGGGTTTTCCTGATTTATAAAGCCCGATTAAAGTTCCCCAACTTGGCAGACCTGCAATGTAAGCCTTGGTGCCATCAATCGGGTCAATAATCCATTGGTAATCCGCATCAGGATTTGTTGCACCAAATTCCTCACCTAAAATACCATGATCGCTGAAGCGCTCCAAAATGGCTTGTCTGATAACCTGTTCCGCTGCCTTATCCGCTTCCGTTACAGGGTCAAACCCGTCACTCAGCTTATTGGTAACATCAACCGGTTTTCGAAAACGACTCAAAGTCTCTACGCTTGCAAGGTCACAGAGTTCGTTAAAAAAACGCGTTAGTTCGTCTGGTTTTAAATTCATGATTATTCTGCTGCCAGAGGCTGACTGCCTTGAAGGTCGTCCCATTGCAGACCCGTGAGTTGTTTAAAGAAGATAGTCATATCCTCACCAAAGGCATCAAAGCCCGCATTTCGTAACATGCGGATTTCATCCATATAAAGCCCACGGTTTATTTCAATCTGAAGCGCATGCAATCCATTGTGCGGGCGTCCGTAATGTTCAGTGATAAATCCACCAGCATAGGGTTTGTTTATCTCAACATTATAACCCATTTGCTGAAGCAAATTCTTGGCGCCATGGGTTATGCTGGCACTACACGAACTGCCAAAACGATCGCCCAAAACAAAATCAGGTTTTGTCACATAAGAAGCCTGACCAACATTGGAAGGCATGGAATGACAATCAATCAAAACTGAAAATCCAAACTTCACATGCGTTTTGGCAAGCAATCTTCTTAAAGCGGCATGATAGGGCCTGTAAATATTTTCAATACGAGAAAGCGCATCTTCAACTGGCACTTTGTCCAGGTAAATCATCTCACCTTCTGACACTATCTTTGCAATCGTGCCAAGCCCACTTGAAACCCTTATGGAGCGGGTATTGGCATAGTCAGGCAGTTTGCCTTCAAACATTTTGGGATCAAGCTCATATGGTTCACGATTAACGTCCAAAAAAGCACGCGGGAAATTCGCCTTAAGCATCGGCATGCCGTGCAGAACACCGCCCTCAACCAACACATCTACCAAGAAGTCTTCTGATTTTCGAACAGACAAATTGCTTAATCTTGATTGGGCAAGAAACGATTCCGGATAAACACGACCGCTATGGGGTGAATTTAATACAAAGGGCGTATCATGATGTTCTGGTTCAAAAACCTCAAATGCCTTGTTGGAATATGCGTCAAAGCCGAATGTCATTTAATGTCCAATAGTTCAATATTTTTTATTCTATGCTAGAATGTTTACTGGTAATAGCATTGCATATATTTTCTAGGCATTCACCTGATGTTTACTAAAATAGTGTGAAATACGTCAAATCCAAAACTTAATGGAACCGAAAAGAACCGATGACTAAAATTTTGCTTGCAGAAGATGATAATGACATGCGCCGCTTTCTTGAAAAAGCACTGGACAAGGCAGGATACAACGTCATCGCCTTTGACAATGGTGCCAGCGCATATAATCGCTTGCGAGAAGAACCTTTCACGCTTCTTTTGACAGATATCGTCATGCCAGAGATGGACGGCATTGAGCTAGCGCGCCGTGCAACCGAAATTGACCCAGACATGAAAGTCATGTTTATCACAGGATTTGCCGCTGTAGCACTCAACCCTGATTCTGATGCACCAAAAGATGCCAAGGTTCTCTCAAAGCCGTTTCACCTTCGTGATCTGGTAAACGAAGTTGAGAAAATGCTGGCTGCAGCATAATAAATTATACCCAATCCACTTTATACGATTGACGACACCAAGACTTTATGGTGTATGCACAAAACCACTTAGCGTGAAACAAACTTCACGCCAAATGGGCGATTAGCTCAGCGGGAGAGCACTACATTGACATTGTAGGGGTCACTGGTTCAATCCCAGTATCGCCCACCATTTTTTCTTAATTACGACAAACCTTTAGTTGGCAGTTTTTTGATGATGGCCTTTCGTAGATCTTAAGCCATCACCAAATGACATAAGTTGAGCCCAGTCTTTTTGGCTCAACTACTAAAGAATGAAATCACTTGCTTCCAGATCAAAGTTACCATTGAGCTGAATTTGCATGTCAGCAAAACCATCGCCATTAACATCTACTGAGACAACAACATTGCGTCCTGCATCCTGGAAGCGCAGTTCGCCTTCAGTTCCCGAGAATGCGTCTCTACCAATAAAAGTAAACTCATCGTTTACAACACTTCCATTTACACGATTTGCATCTATATCAGATAAATCAATCAAGTCCTCACCTTGAACAAAGTCACGAATGATATCTCTTTGACCACCTGCTTGACTGTCAACAGTACTGTTATAGTCAAATATGTCTGCGCCACCTGTTATGCTCATGCCAGTTGCCGTATCAAAACTATCGCCTCGTAGAATATCGCGGCCACCTCCACCAACTAAAATATCATCACCAGCCGCACCGGTCAGACGATCAAGTTCTGCTTCAAAAACAGAAGAACGACCGCCAATAAGCGTGTCGTTACCCGCACCGCCATTAAGCTGATCCTGACCGCTTTCACCATTGATGATGTCATCACCATTGCCACCTTGAATGAAGTCATTGGCTTCGCCGCCAAATAGACTGTCATTGCCGCCAAGACCAAATATTCTATCACCCCCAGCACCACCATTAATCTCACTGTCGCCACTTAATCCTGTCAGGCGATCAGCAAAGTCACCCCCGATGATATTTTCCACATTGATGATTTCATCAACGCCACCACCGCCTGCCGTTTGTGGATTGCCATTTTGATTGAGGTTCACTGTGATGTTGCCGCCAAAGCCTGAATAATCAACCGTATCAATACCCGTACCGCCATCAATACGGTCATTACCAAAACCACCGAGAATGATATCATCGCCGCCATTGCCGTTTAAGATGTCACCTGACACGCCACCATCAATGATGTCATCACCACCACCGCCACTTAGACGATCAGCACCTAAGCCGCCAATAAGTACATCTCTACCCGAAGCACCATTCAGCGTATCGTTTCCATTAAATCCAAAGAGTATTTCATTCTCTGCAGTGCCAATAATCGTGTCTGAGTTTGCTGTTTGATCATTAACAATATTGAAAAACTCTTCACCAAATTGAAAAACTTCAACATTCTCATATGTATCAGTGCTACCGCTTGAATTCTGTGTGATAAGAATTTCATTAATGCTATCCATACTAAAACCAAAGCCTTCAATAGCAGAACTAAAAATAGCAGTATCTTCGCCATCTCCTCCATCTACAGTATCATTTCCTCGGCTGGCAATTAATGTGTCATTGCCCCCGCCAGCATTAATAGTGTCATTGCCATTACCACCATTAATTACATTGTTTAAAGCATTACCAATTAAAATATCATTTGTTTGAGTACCGGTTACATTTTCAAAATTGATGATCGTATCATCATCAAAATTTCCGCCAGATATTGTGCTGGTAATGAGATTAACTGTGGCGCCTTGGTCTCTATTTCTAAAACTTGAAAGATCTAGAGTATCGTTGCCATCGCCCCCATCAGCAATATTTATGCTATCTACGTTTATGCGGATGATGTCATTTCCTGTACCACCGTTAAGCGTATCTTCACCGCTCCCACCATTGAGCGTATCATCACCAGCCTCGCCTTCCAGGAGGTTTATGCCACTACCACCACTAATTTCATCGTCCCCAGCCCCACCACGTATTGTGTCGTTTCCGCTTCCAGACGAGAGAATGTTATTTTGATTATTGCCAGTTATTGAGTTATCGAAATTCGTAGTAATTCTTACATTCTCAATATTTCGAATTGTACTGGTATTACCACCGACAATAGATGCAAAACCATTTGCACCATTATTTCCTAATACAACCGTTATTGCAGAAGTTATGAAATCTCCAAAAACATTTCCAATTTCGAAAGTGTCAATGCCGCTTCCGCCATTGATTGTATTCGTACCATTGCCACTGAAAATTCTATCATCGCCAGCACCTGCATCGACTGTATTATTACCTGAACGAAACTCAATGAAGTCATCCCCATCGCCAGCATTGATTATATTATTACCCTCACCTGCACTTATTCGGTCAGCTCCACCACCTGAAAAGATAACATCATCTCCATCAAGAGAAAAAATAGTGTTACCTAATTCATTGCCTGTTATTTCATCACTTCGGGTAGAACCTGTGACATTCTCAATACTAATGAGTGTATCGTTTCCATCACCCGTAGAAGAACCTACGGCTCCATTTTGACCTATATTTACTGTAACGCCAAAAAGACTGTCGATGTAAGACGCAGTATCAGATCCAAGACCACCATCTAAAGTGTCATTTCCTGCGCCGCCATTGAGTACGTCATTTCCGTTTCCACCAAAGAGCTGATCAGCACCACCATTACCAAAAAGTTGATCGTCACCGTTGCCACCATCAATAATATCATTGCCGCCTTGTACAAAAAGACCAGCATCATTATCCCTTATATCGCCATAAATAATATCATTGCGACTGCTGCCTGTTATCGTATCATTACCAGCTATAATAGAGCCTGAAAGCCCAGCATCATTTAAAGTAACTGATATAACGTCACCCGATACCACAACACTACCAGAACTAGCTGACCCATCATCACCAAGGTTAGATAAATCTATAATATCATCACCAGCTAGCACCGTTGATATCGTATCGACCATGTTAGCGTCACCGCTTATAATATAGTCATTACGTGAGAAGGGCCTATTACTTTCAACTAAGAGCGTGTCATCACCACCTACTAATTGAGCACCGTTAACAGCCACATTAGTATCACCAGAAATCACAGCAGTCGAAAATGTGTCGATGTTATCTGAAATAGTGAATGTATCATCACCACCATTCAAGATACCTTCGAGGCTATTACTATCGCCATTAACTTCAAATTCTGCACGGGAAGAGAAGTCTTGTAGAGAACGAATTATAGTAAACTCATCATCACCACCTGTTAAAGTGCCTAGGACATTATCAAAATCACCACTGACAATTGCATCATCACGCGCTTCGAAAATTATAGTATCACCAACACTTGTGATTTCTGAGCCAGCATCTACCTCGTTACCATCAGCAGCAAATCTTACGTTATCATCAGGTTGCCTAATGATAATGGTATCTTCGCCACCCAATATGGCAGACCAAAAATCATTCTGATTGTTTGAGATTAAGTCAGCAAGTATAGGCTGAAGGGCATCAAAGCCTACATCCAGGTCTATGGAGCCATCATTGCCAAGGTCGATTGCAATTTGCGCTACTGTGCCTGTTGGAGGATTTGCAAATCCATTGGGATATTGGAAAGAACCTGTAAGCGTGATTAAGTCGCCATCAGCATTGAGCCAGCTGTAAGTATTACCCGTTGTGGTTTGAACTGTCGTAACATCTACATTGAATATGTCGATTTCAAAGGTTGCCGCGTCTGTATTATAGGTGACTGTTGCTGACATGATATTCTCCCGAAAACGTATAAATGTGAATTTTAACTACCGGGAATATAAAATGATTATAATTGCCTTCATATCGCTCACATGAACTAGTCAGGTTAGGAAAATTGCC
>CALAIO010000125.1 GCA_937923355.1 uncultured Rhizobiaceae group bacterium
ATGGCATTCCGAAAGAGCACTTCCACTTATTCTTGAAGGAGTGTGAATGGAGGTTCAACTACAGGCCAGTTGCAAACTTGCGTAAAGTATTGGAACAATGGTGGTTCAAGTAAAAATGAAACCCTTATCTATGTCAGCCCCTTGATTTCTTTAATTTGCTACCATTCGTATAAGTTTGACGATAACAACTCTGCACGATGTTTCGTCATTTAAAATCAAATTGTTGAGTTCTGAACTCATATGCTCAAGAACTGGAACTTAGTGTATATGATTTACCAAGCTTGCAAGATCATTTCTGAGAATGCAGACTGATTCTCAACGCATAAATAGGAAAATATCAAGATATGAAATTCAATCTAGCCAAAGCCATAATAACTGCATCACTTTTCGCAAGCGTAAGTCACGTTGCACAGGCTGATGATGTAACACTGACAATTGAAAGCTGGCGCAATGATGATCTCCTGATTTGGCAAGATAAATTGATCCCTGCATTTGAGGCTGAAAACCCAGGCATCAAGGTGAAGTTCACTCCATCTTCACCTCCTGAATATAATGCCGTTCTCAATTCGCGATTGACTGCTGGTTCTGCTGGCGATCTGATTACATGTCGCCCATTTGATGTTTCACTAGACCATTACAATAAAGGATACCTTGCTGATCTTTCCAATCTGAAAGGCATGGATAATTTCTCTGATGTAGCCAAATCGGCCTGGATCACGGATGATGGTAATACCCCTTTCTGCGTTCCAATGGCGTCTGTCATTCATGGATTTATTTACAACCGCGAAGCTCTAGCTGATGCAGGTGTTGACGCACCAAACACCGTACCAGAGTTTTTCGCCGTTCTTGATGCTATTAAGGAAAAAGGAAATTACATTCCATTAGCTATGGGCACCAATGACCAGTGGGAAGCAGCAACCATGGGCTATAACAACATTGGCCCGAACTACTGGAAAGGTGAGGAAGGTCGCAACGCATTGATAAGTGGCGCTCAAAAGCTAACTGATCCGCAGTGGATTGCACCTTATCAGCAATTGGCAAAATGGAAGGACTATCTAGGCGACGGCTTTGAAGCGCAAACCTATGCAGATAGTCAAAATCTTTTCACCTTAGGACGTGCTGCAATTTATCCAGCAGGTTCATGGGAAATTTCTGGCTTCAACAAAAACGCATTTTTTGAGATGGGCGCATTTATTCCACCGGTCGAAAACGCTGGTGATGATTGTTACATCTCTGACCATACAGATATCGGCATTGGTATGAATGCAGCAACACCAAATAAAGAAGCTGCAAAAACCTTCCTCAATTGGGTCTCTTCTCCAACATTTGCTGAACTTTACGCAAACGCCCTACCTGGATTTTTCCCGCTTTCAAAGACTGCCATCAAAATTGACGACCCGCTGGCGCAGGAGTTTATTTCGTGGCGTGAAAAGTGCCGTTCGACCATACGCTCGACATATCAAATCCTATCACGCGGCGAGCCAAATCTTGAAACCGAAACTTGGAACGCATCTGTTGCAACCATAAAGGGCACAGAAACACCTGAAGCTGCGGGAGCGCGATTGCAGAAAGGTCTTGCTTCGTGGTATCAGCCTCAACAGTAGAGATTTCAATCTAGCAGGTTTTAGGAAAGACAAGGGATGGGAGTGAAACCAAAAACCAGTTTCCGTTGGCATATTCCTGTCTTTCTCGCGCCAGCTTTTTTAATCTATACAGCAATCATGATAATCCCACTTTTTGAGACTTTAAAGTTTGCTGTTTTTAGTGAAACTGAAAATAGGCAAGTTTTTGTAGGGATTGATAATTTCCAAAAACTCTTTGGAGATCCACACTGGTCAACGGGCTTTTGGAATGCACTTGCAAACAACACATGGTTCTTCCTTGTACATATGTTAGTACAAAATCCTATCGGCATACTTTTGGCAGCACTTTTAAGCAGTAACAAACTACGGCTTCGTGGCTTTTATAGAACAGCAATTTTTGTCCCTACTCTGCTTTCATTCATAATTGTCGGATTTGCCTGGAAGCTCATTTTGAGCCCTATATGGGGCATTACACCAGATTTATTGGATGCTGTCGGCCTGAAGAGCCTTTTTGCACCTTGGCTCGGCAAAGAGGCTTATGCACTCACTACACTTGCCCTTATCTCTGTATGGCAGTTTGTAGGCATCCCAATGATGTTGATTTATGCGGCACTTCTCTCAATCCCCGATGATGTGATTGAGGCAGCAGAATGTGATGGCATTACGAGTTTATCGCAGTTCTGGAAGATTAAACTTCCGCTTATCTTGCCAGCAATCGGCATTATTTCCATCCTAACATTCATAGGAAATTTCAACGCCTTTGATTTGATCTACGCTTCGCAAGGTGCACTGGCGGGGCCAAATTTTTCTACAGATGTTTTAGGGACTTTCATGTTTAGAACTTTCTTTGGGTTCCAACTTCAAGCAGGTGATCCAAACATGGGTGCAGCTATTGCTTCTATTATGTTCCTGATCATCCTCTGCGGTGTTTGCCTCTACCTCTTTGGTATTCATCGGCACCTTCGCCGTTATCAGCTTTAGGCAGGTTTGATGATGTACGTTCATACCAACCTTGCCAAGCAAAAGTTTCAGTCAATATCTGCGCATGCAATTCTTCTGACTTACACAATCATAGCATTGTTTCCTGTGATTATTATTCTGGTCAATTCCTTTAAAACACGTGGCGGGATTTTTCGAACTCCGATGTCTCTGCCAAATGCCGAGACATTCACATGGGCAGGTTATGAAACAGTTCTAAAACAAGGTGATTTCGCACTATATTTCCAAAACAGCCTTATTGTGACGATTGTCTCACTCTTTATGGTTTTGCTTTTTGGGGCAATGGCTGCATTCGCGCTGGCAGAATATCGATTTAAAGGAAGTCGTCTATTAGGATTGTATTTTGTCATTGGCATTATGATCCCTATCAGACTTGGAACCGTTGCAATTCTTCATATGATGATAGCCAGTGGGTTAGTAAACACGCTAACCGCTTTGATATTAGTTTACACCGCTCAAGGTTTGCCATTGGCAATATTTATCCTGACCGAATTTATGCGAACAATTTCGGATGATTTAAAAAATGCAGGTAGAATTGATGGCCTCTCTGAATATAGAATATTTGGCCAATTGGTTTTACCACTGGTTCGTCCAGCAATGGCAACAGTTGCAGTTTTCACGATGATACCGATCTGGAATGATCTTTGGTTTCCCTTAATTCTTGCACCTGCGGAGAGTACAAAAACGGTCACCTTAGGCGCACAGGTTTTTATCGGACAATTTGTGACAGATTGGAATGCAGTTCTGGCATCCTTATCTCTTGCTATCATTCCAGTTCTAGTCTTGTACTTAATCTTTTCACGTCAGCTAATAAGAGGCATAACATCTGGAGCTGTTAAATGACGCAGCTTCAAAGGAACTAAACGTGCGATCACTTTCTCTACAAAACATCCATAAATCCTTTGGCGACACCAAAGTTTTGAAAGGTATAGACCTTGAGATAAGCGACGGAGAGTTCGTTGTTTTCGTTGGCCCCTCAGGATGTGGAAAATCTACCCTACTTCGTATTATTGCAGGTCTAGAAAAAGAAACATCTGGCAAAATCGTATTGGGTGGTGATGTTATAAATTCAGTTCCCCCAGCAGCGCGTGGAATATCCATGGTTTTCCAGACCTATGCGCTATATCCGCATCTTAATATTCGCGACAACATGAGTTTGGGGCTAAAGCAGGCAAAACATAGCAAAGAGGAAATCAGGTCACGCGTTAACCGAGCTGCTGATATGCTTTCGATTGATACCCTACTAGAGCGACGACCATCTGAGCTTTCAGGGGGGCAGCGTCAACGCGCAGCGATTGGCAGAGCTATTGTTCGCGAACCACGACTTTTCTTATTTGATGAACCTCTATCTAATTTGGATGCGGCCCTGCGCATAAACACTAGGCTTGAAATAGCCAGACTTCATCGCGAACTTGGCACAACTATGATTTACGTCACTCACGATCAAACCGAAGCCATGACCCTTGCCGATAGGATTGTTATTCTGAACGAAGGTAAAATTGAACAAGTCGGAACACCGATGGAGCTTTATAACAATCCAGCAAACCGATTTGTTGCCGGATTTATCGGCGCACCGCAAATGAACTTCCTGGAAAACGGCAAACTAGGCATACGTCCTGAGCATATTTCACTTGATAGCAAATCTGGTGACCTGCAAGGAACTGTTGCGCATGTTGAGCATCTGGGAAGCGAAACAAATGTTTACCTTGATTGTGCGGGTGAAGGAACGCTCACCATCCGCTTAACTGGAGAACATGCAATTACGAGTGGCTCCAAAATGTTTGCAAAATTTGAAAAGAACAGCAGCTTCTCATTTGATGCAAAAGGCAAGCGTGTTTAGGGTCCTGAGCCTAGCATTACATTTTAGACTAACAAAGTTATAAACAAGCTATCATTTTATCAAATCAACACTTATTATATTCCGTAAGATTAAATGATTTCTTGAATTACGAATTAGATATAATGGCAAATAAATTAGCGAATGAACCAAAGCCTGCGCTTTCACAAGACCCACATAATGTTAGCGCTTCTCCGCGTGAGAAGGATCTGGAAGTTGCGATTGGGCGTGAAGTAAAAAACTATAGAAAATTGCATAACATTACGGTTGCCGAACTGGCCAAATCAACAGGGCTTTCTATTGGCATGCTTTCAAAAATTGAAAATGGCATGACCTCCCCATCGCTCACAACGCTACAGACATTGGCAAATGCGCTGAGCGTTCCTCTCACCTCATTTTTCAAAGGGTTTGAAGAAAGTCGTGAGGCAGTCCATGTTAAGGCAGGTGAAGGGCTAACGACAGAGCGCAGAGGCACGCGAGCAGGTCACCAATACAATCTTCTGGGACACATTGGCGCAAATACATCGGGCGTAATTGTTGAGCCTTATTTGATATCTCTGACCGAAGAATCAGACGTTTTTCCGGACTTTCAGCATGACGGCATAGAGCTGATTTACATGCTTGAAGGTGAAGTTGAATATCGACACGGAGATAAAACTTTCATCCTGGAACCTGGTGACAGTTTCTTCTTTGATGCAGATGCACCGCACGGCCCAAAAAAGCACATAAAACTGCCGGCAAAATATCTATCGATTATTTCTTATCCAGCATCTTGAAGCTTTACTGCCTGAACTCTATGAGTAGTTGGGTTCTGACACTAGTCCTCAGGCCAAACACCCGGAGATGTTTCTTCGCCATCGTCAAACTGGGATAGATAATCAAGGATCATAGGTCGGTTATCGATAAAGCCTTTGTATGTGGCAAGTTCTACCGGCAAATCACGGATGACGCGGTGGAATCTTCTGGCCCATTTTGGATAGGTTACAAGCTCTTCCAATTTGATGAGGTAACAGCGAATTGGAAAGACAAGACCGTTTGATCGCGGCAATCTGAAGAAGGTTTGCAGCTCAACACGAAGGTGCTGCTTGTTACCAATATTTTCCGGTGTCAGCGTTGTCTTTTGAATACCCCATTTGTGATAATTCTCAGGGCTTGTGTCCAGCAGCGGATTAACTGTCATGGTCCAGTTCAATCGACGCGCAGGTGCGCCTTGTTGAATGTTCAACAGGAATTTCAATGCGCGAACAAAGATACCTTTTTCATGCGCTAGAGGAACCGGTGCATGCCACTCAAAGAAATTCATACCGATGTCAAAATCAAGCGACCAATCGGCTTGTGTCGTGACCATGCCTGCATCCATCCAGAGGTTATCATCACGTTGATCAAGAACACAAAAATCACCTTGTGTTTGACGGGTAATATATTCCATCGGCCCGTAAGGAAGCGTTGTTGCATCCATGAAAGTAAATTTGTCATCAATGCCAAGCGGCTTGTTGATCCAGTGCCAATTATCACCATCGCGGTGAAGTTCAAAAAGATCAGGGTAGTCCTTTGCCTTCTCAACCATGATCAGTTCCAGCAAATCCCAGCCAGCAAGTTCCATGTGAGGGAGCGACTGACACCGAAGAGGGTCTTCGTCCAGTACCATGGCACGGTCTCGCATTTCTGAAACGTAATGCTCGTCCA
>CALAIO010000126.1 GCA_937923355.1 uncultured Rhizobiaceae group bacterium
CTCCCAAAGGGGGCTTTTTTTATGCCCTAAATCCTGTAAATGAACATAAGCAAAAATATTCGAGAGAAATAATGACTAAGAAACTAGAAATGACTGGCGCTGAGATGGTGGTTCAAGCCCTAAAGGATAATGGGGTTGATACCCTGTTTGGTTATCCGGGTGGGGCTGTGCTACCGATTTATGATGAAATTTTTCAGCAAGAGGACGTTCACCATGTGCTTGTGAGACATGAGCAGGGTGCCGGTCATGCTGCCGAAGGTTATGCACGTTCCACGGGCAAGATTGGTTGTCTTTTGGTGACGTCAGGCCCTGGTGCCACGAATGCGGTTACGCCTTTGCAAGATGCTTTGATGGACTCCATTCCTTTGCTTTGCATCACGGGTCAGGTTCCAACACCCTTGATTGGTTCTGATGCGTTTCAGGAAGCAGATACGGTTGGGATTACACGCCCTTGTACAAAGCACAATTGGTTGGTGCGCTCGGTCGATGAGTTACCACAGGTTTTGCATGAAGCGTTTCATGTGGCGCAAAATGGTCGTCCGGGCCCTGTTTTGATTGATATTCCAAAGGATGTTCAATTTGCTACAGGCACTTATTTTCCGCCAGAAGAAGCTGATCTTTCTGGTTATGCGCCAAAGGTTTCTGGCAATATCGAGCAAATTGAAGCTGCTATTGCGTTAATGGCAACAGCTAAAAAGCCTGTTATTTATTCAGGTGGTGGCGTGATTAACTCTGGTGATGAGGCAAGTCGCTTGCTTCGTGAATTAGTTGAATTGACGAACTTCCCGATTACTTCAACCTTGATGGGGTTGGGTGCTTATCCTGCCAGTGGCGATAATTGGCTTGGCATGTTGGGTATGCACGGTACCTATGAAGCCAATATGGTGATGCACGATTGTGACGTCATGGTTTGTGTTGGTGCGCGTTTTGATGACCGTATCACGGGTCGATTGGATGCGTTTTCTCCGCACTCAAAGAAGATTCACATTGATATTGATCCATCGTCAATTGGCAAAAATGTTCATGTGGATGTACCGATCATTGGTGATTGTGAGCATGTGCTTGAGGACATGGTTCGCCTTTGGCGTGCGGCTGAAACCAAGCCAAGCGAAAAAGACCTCAAGCCATGGCATGATCAAATCGATACCTGGCGTGCGCGTAATTCCCTTGGCTATAAGGAAAGCAAAGATGTGATCATGCCGCAATATGCGATTGAGCGTCTTTATGAACTTACCAAGGATCGCAAAACTTATATCACGACGGAAGTTGGCCAACACCAGATGTGGGCCGCGCAATATTATCACTTTGAAGATCCAAATCGCTGGATGACTTCGGGTGGTCTTGGCACAATGGGCTACGGTCTTCCGGCAGCACTTGGTGTGCAGATTGCACACCCTGATGCCTTGGTGATTGATATTGCTGGTGATGCTTCCATTCAGATGTGTATTCAGGAAATGTCTGCGGCCATTCAATATGGTGCACCGATCAAGATTTTCATTTTGAACAACCAATACATGGGCATGGTTCGTCAATGGCAGCAATTGTTGCATGGTAACCGTTTGTCCAATTCCTACACAGAAGCCATGCCTGATTTTGTGAAACTGGCAGAAGCTTATGGTGCCGTTGGTATGCAATGTCATAAACCTGATGAGTTGGATGACGCCATTCAGGCAATGATTGATGAAGAGCGTCCAGTAATTTTCGATTGTCGTGTTGCAAATCTTGCAAACTGTTTCCCGATGATCCCATCAGGCAAGGCACACAATGAAATGTTGCTTCCTGATGAGGCGACGGACGAGGCAGTTGGCTCTGCAATTGATGAAAAAGGCAAGTCACTGGTTTGATACAGGGCTTTAAGGTCTAAACATGATAAAACTGGCAGTTGGTAATAAACTCTATTCTTCCTGGTCGCTTCGTGCGGGCATTTTGTTGCGTGCGTTTGACATCCCGTTCGAGGAAACGGTCATTGCGATGTATAAGGAAGATACCACTGCAAACATGTATGCGTTTGGGCCAACAGGCAAAGTGCCAGTGATTCAGGATGGCGAGATTACGGTCTGGGAAAGTCTTGCTATCATGGAATATGTTGCGGACAGGTTTCCAGAAAAAAATATCTGGCCAAGCGATCCTGCGGCGAGGGCACATGCAAGAGCAGCGTCCAGCGAAATGCACGCAAGTTTCATGGGCATTAGGTCATCCTGTCCGATGAACCTGACTGCGAGCTTTAAACCTAGGGACAGGGGCGAGGCCGTTGCTTTTGATCTGGCGCGTCTGGATGAACTTTGGAACGAGGCTCGAACGAATTTCGGTGCAGGTGGTGATTTTCTCTATGGGGAATTCTGCGCAGCCGATGCCATGTTTATGCCAGTGGTCACACGCATTGATACCTACCAGCTTGATGTGAATGACAGCATGAAGCCTTATATCAAGGCAATGTTAAATCATCCTGCATTTTTGGCGTGGAAGGATGAGGCCTTTCAGGAACCATGGTTCTTGCCGCATTACGAAGAAGGCGAGACGCTTGATGAGCGTTTTTACATGCCGGATGAGGGGCGATGATGGGCGCTAAATCCAATTCGCTTTTTGCCGATTATTCCCTGCTTGTTATTCTGGCTGCCATGTTTGGTGCGTCCTTCATGATGACCAAGATTGCAGTTGTTGATGTGCCGCCAGCCACCATTGCCTTGTCGCGGATTGCGATTGGTGGAGTCATGCTGTTTTTTGTGATGTTGTATTACAAACAAACCCTGCGGTCGCTTTTACCTCATTGGAAAATGATTTCACTTGCGGGTTTCTTTGGTACGGCCTTACCATTCTTCTTGATATCCTGGGGGCAGGAGAAGGTTGACGCCGGGTTGACGGCAATTTTGATGGCGGTGATGCCTCTGATTACTTTGGTGCTTGCGCATTTTTTCACCAATGATGAGCGGTTGAATATTTTCAAGATCATCGGCTTTTGTCTGGGGCTCATTGGTGTGGCGCGATTAATCGGCTTTGACAAGCTTGCCAGTTTTACAGATGAAACCATTCGCTCTTATGCCATCATGTTGGCAGCTTGCTCTTATGCCGTGCATGCAATCCTTTCCAAGTATCTGACAGAAGTACCACGTTATGCGGTATCTTCCGCAGTTCTGTTAGTGTCTATTTTGTTTCTCTTGCCGCTGGTATTATACCTCGATACACCATGGGCACTTTCGATTTCTTCTACATCCTGGTGGATGCTAATCTTGCTTGGTGTCTTCCCTACAGGACTTGGTATGTTGATGCTTTTTGCCATTATTGAACGACAGGGTGCTGGTTTTCTGAGCCAGATTAATTTTCTGGTTCCTGTCTTTGGTGTTTTATGGGCTATTGCATTAATCCAGGAAACCCTTCCACCCAATGCGCTTCAGGCTCTCATTATCATTTTGGCTGGGGTTGCCATAGCGCGCATAAACTTGAAACGAAAATCAAATAATAAACCACATAAAGAATCTATGGAACAAACATTATGAACGCACAACAAGCTACTGGTTCAGCCTATTTTATCGTTGAAAATAAAGAGATCCCACGCACGCATGTGCTTGCCGTTATCGTTGATAATGAGCCTGGTGTGCTGGCGCGCGTGATTGGTCTTTTCTCAGGACGTGGCTACAATATTGAGAGCCTGACTGTGTCTGAAACGAGCCATGATAATAAAGTTTCGCGAATTACCATCGTGTCATCCGGTACGCTGCAAGTGCTTGACCAGATCAAGAAACAACTGGAACGCATGGTGCCGGTTCACCGTGTTGTGGATTTGACCTTGAACGCTGAACTTAACGGTCATGAAAAACCAATCGAGCGTGAACTTGCGATGGTCAAGGTGGCAGGCACGGGTGAAAACCGTGTCGAAGCCATGCGTCTTGCAGAAGCATTCCGCGCGCAAGTAATCGACGCCTCAACTGAGCATTTTACCTTTGAGATTACAGGCCGTATTTCAAAGATTGAACAGTTCATCTCAATCATGGAGCCGCTGGGGCTTGTTGAAGTCTGCCGTACAGGCGTGATCGCGGTAAACCGTGGCAAGGGCGGCATTAATGGGTGATTTGCCAAAAGGTTCGTTCAGATTAGAAGGCCATATTGATGTGCCTACTGAGCGTATTGCTCAGGTGAGCGAGGCTTTGAAAGAGCATATTCGTCTGACGCGTGAAGAGGCTGGTTGCATCTTTTTTAATGTTGATCCTTGTTCAGAAGTTGCAGGACGCTTTTTGGTTTCCGAAGCCTTTGTCGATGAAGCAGCGTTTCAGTTTCACCAACAAAGAGCAGGGGCTTCACCTTGGGCAGAGGCGAGTAAAGGGGTGCCTAGAGATTATAAAACTTGGGTTGTTGGGTGATCAAGCCACCCCACACCGCGTTCTAATCGCTTCATCTCTCAAGCTCACATCATCGCCATCAAATTCTTTTGCATCTTCTGTGGCTAGCCAGCTGATTGCTTGGGCTACCCATTCTGGTGGGATGTGATCTGACACTTCGAGGTTTGAAACCGGGTTGATGCCCGAGGCTTTGATGTTGACTTGCATGTCTGTTGCGACTGTGCCTGGCGATAGACCGACGGCGCGGATGCCTTTGTCTGCGTATTCCTTGTGCGTTGCCTTGGTTAACATAAGTGCGGCTGCCTTGGATGAACAATAGTGGCTCCAACCTTCCATCGCTCCGTATGCGGCTCCTGATGAGATGTTGATTACTACGCCTTCTCCACGTGCTTCCAGTCCGGGCAGGGCAGCATGCAGCATGTTGTAAATGCCTTTAACGTTGACATCGATCACCTTGCCCCAGTCGTTCGGTGCAATGTCTGTAA
>CALAIO010000127.1 GCA_937923355.1 uncultured Rhizobiaceae group bacterium
CGCTGGGCAGATTGCACTAGATCAAATACGCGCTTTGGATAAGGCGAGATTCAAAAAACGATTGGGTAAAGTTGAGGAAAATACAGCTAAAATGATTTTTAGTAGTTTGATTGAGATGTTCAAATAAATGCCATATTCCTTTGTCCAGCTTCTAACCATAGATGAACCGCATTTGGTTGAGCGGTATAATCGTGCTTTGAAGGCTTTTGATTTAAAGCCTGTGAAGCTCGATACGTTCCGTATAGATATGACGGGTTTCTCACCTGAGGTCGCCGAGGCGCTTGGGGATGAGGACTATCTCGATCACAAGAAGGTCAATCGTAGGTTTATCATTTTGTCACCTGAGCAAGTCACGCTTTCAGTGATACATGAATCCTTCTCTAACACACGCGATTTGATGCTTGAGTTTTTTGAGCGTAATCGCCGTGTACTTTATGCCTTGACGATTAAAGATGTAGTCTTCGGCGAGATTGAAGATAATGTCTTTGAGATCGACGACATTGATGATCTGCTTTCTATCGAGCAAGTTGAATTTAAAATCGGAACCCATGAAAACCTGACTGAGAAAACCAATCAGCTCAACATGATGATTGATCGCTTGCTCAAGCAACCAGATGCTTGGCGTGACGATGATATGCTCAATGAAATGGTGGAAATCGTTAAGCAAACGGGCGACATTCGCGACAATGCGCTGGTGCCGGAAGAAGTGTTATTCAGACATGAAACGTTTTGGGCCAATCATTTTGGCGGGATTTATGTTTTTAACGATGATGGTTTAATTACTGTGATTTGCGATCCTTCTGCACGTGGTTTTAGAAAATCAAAACCCTGGCAGGTTGGTTATCTCGACATCAATGACAAGAAACGCGTTTATGAATTTCTTGAAAGCAGTGGGCGGCTTCAGCCGCCACTTGGTTCCTGGATTGAGCGTGCTCGGTTACTGGATTTCAGAAAACACATGGCTGCGATTTGGCTGGCTGAGCAAGAGGGGGATGAGTTGCCTCATTCGCTCATAAACCAGACATGGGTTCGCCGCTGGATGCGAGAAAACTCAAAACTTGTTAAAGACAATAATATCATTCCGTTGATTGACTGGGCGACAGACGAAGCTGATGACTGGAAGCAAATTCAAATGTCAAATGTTGAGGATGATTTGAAGTTTGTCTTGTGCCGCGCGTTGCCAGAGCATCAGGATATGGCGCTAACCAATAGGCTGATATCACATTATGTGCCGTTTGATTTTATCTCACGGTTTGAATTTAATAGGCCTGACTTTCATCGTGATCGTGAAAACTGGTCTGATGGCTATTCTGATTTTGTGGCAAAAGCTCTAGAGAATACCTATCTTAAGGACAAAGAACGTGTCTATGAAGAATTATATCTTTAGGCGCCAGAAGAATTTATAAGGGAACATCATGCTTGATCCAGTGATTGCATTTTTTAGTTCAATTTTTCAGCTAATAGGAGCTGCTATCGGGAAGTTTATTCTGTTGCTGCTTTCGCCATTTATTTGGATCAGAAACCTCTATCGCAGTTCTGGCTGGATATTGAAGGTTCTTATTGCAGTGTTACTTCTTTGCATAATTATTCCTTATGGCTACTTTATTTGGAATGTTAGCTGGATAAGAAGTTACGATACAAATTATACAGCGAAATTTGATTTTAAGAGAATTGAAGTGCAGGCTGGTGAAGAACTTCGTGTGGATGGCGGCACAGATAGCAACCGCACTTGTGGACGTTCTGGTATTGTAGAAGTTGCGACTGAATTAGTTGATTTTAATGTAAACCAAAATGTATGGATATCGGCCAGCCTTCCTTATCGTCTAGGGTTGTTCGGTATCTCGTGGGATTCGACACCTTGGATGGATAATAAGGCAACATTTCAACGCGGCGTTCATCGTGCTGTAAAAGCAACCACTATTGAACTTCAGGAAGCTTTGGGACGTGAAAGAGGGACTTCTGAACGCGATAAAAATTTAAACAAGGCACTCGGGCTTTTACAAATTTCTGAATACAATTGGTATGTAGGTTTAAACCCTCCTGGTGTTAAGCAGACCTCGTGGTCTTCTTACCGCGGAGCTATTACAGAATTTAAGCAATATAATTCTCGGCTTGAAAAATGTAATGCAGCTTTTGATGCTCGTGCGGATAATCTTAGTGGGTTGATGGATCGCATTGCAAAAGATATTGGTTCTACAACAGCCGTTATTAAAAGTCGTGCTGAAAGCCATAACGGGGGCTGGTTTGATATGCGTGCTGATAATACCTTCATGGAAGCGCATGGACAGCTTTATGCTTATCTTGGGATTTTGAAAGCTGCCCGAAGCGATTTTAATGATATTATTGAGAAACGTGCATTAGACAGTTTGTGGGCAAATATGATCGGGCAGTTAGAAAATGCAGTAGAGCTTAATCCGCTTATTATTTCTAATGGTGATGAGGATGGTTTTGTAATGCCGACTCACCTTACAACGATGGGTTTTTATATTTTGCGGGTCAGAACAAATTTGACTGAAATGCGTGATGTGTTGAAAAGCTAACCCAGCAAAATGCTTCTGACGCATTAGTATTTCTAATGAAAACTATTATAGTGTTGAATTTATTGTAATTTTTTCAATCTAGGCATAATTCCAATTATACAACCTATAGTTGTTTTTTATTTACATATACACGCAATTATTGTTATACATGTTACACGCTCCGATAGATATTGGAGGCAACGAAACATGTATTACTGGTCCCCCTGCTATAGATCAGTATTGCGTGTACCTGCCCAAGGGTAGGTTGTTAAACAGGGAGATCTGAACCAATCCGCCCGGTTCAGATCTTCCGCCCCGACTTCTTTCACCAAAAACTCTTGCGCGATAATCATACTGTCGTTATGACTATCGATATGAGACATTTAATTTCACAAGCATGGTGGTGGGGCAGCTTTTAGCGGCCACTGATTTGCTATGTGAATAAATCAAGCCGCTAGGTAAAATCCTGAGCGGCTTTTGTTTTGGTGTTCGGGATTGATAGTTCGAGCTGCCAATAGAGGGAATAAACGGATGGTATCCGCAACGATTGAATTTGAAACGCAAGGCGGTGTTCGCGTTGAGCGCGAAAGCTTTCCAAGTGATTATGCAACAGCCATTGATAGTACACTTGATAAGGTGAACTCGCAGCGTGGTGCAGTACTTTCTTCAAATTATGAATATCCGGGTCGCTATACACGTTGGGATACAGCCATCGTCAATCCGCCGTTCGGCATCGAGGCTCAAGGGCGCGATGTTAAGCTGATTGCATATAATAAACGCGGCAGTATTTTTCTTGAACCACTGTTAAAACTCATTCAGGCACATGATCATGTTGCCAATGCTTCCTTAGATGGTGATACGGTGACTTTGCGTGTGATCGAACGCGGTGGTGTTGTCAGTGAAGAAGAACGCTCGCGTGCGCCCACTGTGTTTTCTGTTGTTCGTGCGATTGTTGATCTTTTTCGTTCTGATGAAGATCCTAATCTGGGTCTCTTTGGCGCCTTTGGTTATGACCTTGCGTTTCAGTTTGATGATCTCGAATTCAAGATGGATCGTGGCGAAAGTCAGCGCGATTTGGTTTTGTTTTTGCCAGACGAAATCCTTGTCGTAGATCATCACCAAGCGATTGCATGGCATGATAAGTATGAATTCTCAATTGGCGATGTTTCAACTAGAAGTATTCCGCGCGAGGTTATCGAAGAACCATTTAAACCTTCAGATGTTGTCCCACCAAAAGGCGATCATGTGCCTGGTGAGTATGCTGCCATGGTTGAAAAGGCTAAAGAGAAATTTATTCGTGGCGATCTGTTTGAAGTTGTTCCGGGACAAATGTTTTATGAGCAATGCAAAACACAACCTGCAGAAATTTCACGCAAGTTGAAGTCGATCAATCCGTCACCTTATTCTTTCTTTATCAATTTGGGTGATCAGGAATATCTGGTGGGTGCATCGCCTGAAATGTTCGTTCGTGTTTCTGGTCGTCGCATCGAGACATGCCCTATTTCTGGCACTATCAAGCGTGGTCGTGATGCGATAGAAGACAGCGAGCAAATTCTCAAACTGCTGAATTCCAAAAAAGACGAGTCTGAACTGACCATGTGTTCCGACGTAGACCGTAATGACAAGTCGCGTGTCTGTGAGCCAGGCAGTGTGAAGGTTATCGGCCGTCGCCAAATTGAGATGTATTCAAAACTTATTCATACGGTCGACCACATTGAAGGCCGTCTTCGTGAGGGCATGGATGCGTTTGACGGTTTCCTGTCTCACGCTTGGGCAGTGACTGTTACAGGCGCGCCAAAGCTTTGGGCAATGCGCCACATTGAAGAGAATGAAAAATCTCCTCGTGCATGGTATGGCGGCGCAGTAGGTGTTGTACATTTCAATGGTGACATGAATACCGGCCTTACGCTTCGTACCGTTCGTATTAAAGATGGTATTGCCGAAGTGCGGGCAGGGGCGACGCTTCTATTTGATTCAGACCCGATGGAAGAAGAACGCGAGACTGAACTGAAAGCCTCCGCTATGCTGATTGCTATTCGTGAAGCGGGAAAAAGTAATGATGCCGATAGTGCTCGTGATACTGCTCAGGTGGGTAAGGGGCGCAAAATTCTTCTGGTCGATCATGAAGATTCATTTGTTCACACACTAGCCAACTATTTCCGCCAGACAGGCGCAGAGGTTGTAACCGTTCGCTCACCACTTGCAGATGATACACTTGCAACACACAAACCTGATCTAGTCGTCTTGTCACCCGGTCCTGGTAGTCCAAAGGATTTTGATTGTGCTGCGACCATTGAAAAGGTTCGTGCCCATGATTTGCCGATCTTTGGCGTCTGTCTTGGACTTCAGGCAATTGCTGAGAGTTATGGAGGTGAATTAAAGCAACTTGATATTCCAATGCACGGCAAACCCTCACGCATTAACGTCAATGAACCGGGTATCGTTTTCTCTGGTCTTGAAGATGAAATCACAATTGGGCGATATCATTCCATTCATGCAGACCCACAAAAACTCCCCAACGAATTTATGATTACCGCTCTTACGGAAGATGGTATTATAATGGGGATTGAGCATGTCAATGAACCGGTTGCAGCTGTTCAATTTCATCCGGAAAGCATCATGTCTCTGGGTGGTGAAGCAGGGATGCGGATGATTGAAAATGTAGTTGCGCATTTGGGACGACAATAATCTATTCCATGTGATATTTGCTACATTTTGTGCCTGTAAATTAATTATGGCGCAAAAAAATATGTGTTATGTCGTATTTTTGATATGAATTATGTCGTTTTTACTCGCAACGCAGTGTGTTTTATGCTTTCTTCCTTTTCGTTGAATTCAGATAAACTGAATCTCATTGGGAGAAGAAAATGAAAAAGTATTTATTGGGCGCAGCAGTAGCTGCAGCTTCAGTTCTTGGTGGCACTCCAGCACATTTCGGTACAACAGCAGCACACGCAGCTGAATGTGGCGAAGTTTCTATCACAGAAATGGATTGGGCATCATCACAGGTTGTAACAGCGGTTGCAGCTTTCCTTATGGAACAAGGTTATGGTTGTAAGGTTCAAAAAGTTCCTTCATCTACTGTACCTGCTCTAACATCACTTGCAGAAACTGGTGAGCCAGACATTCTTACTGAAGTATGGGTAAACTCTACACCTGCTTACCAAGGTCTTGTAGACGAAGGTAAACTGGTAGAAGTTGCTGACGTTCTTTCAGACGGTGGTGTTGAAGCTTGGTGGATCCCTGCATATCTAGCAGAATCAAATCCAGAGCTAACAACTTGGGAAGGCATCATGGCTAACCCGGCTGCAGTTGGCGGCAAGTTCCACGATTGTCCATCAGGTTGGGCTTGTGACATCATTAACAACAACAACCTTAAAGCACTTAAAATCGAAGGTACTGGCCTAGAGCGCTTCCAGCACGGTTCTGGTGAAACTCTTCAGACTTCAATTGCTGCAGCTTACGCTGATAAAGCTCCATGGTTCGGTTACTACTGGGCGCCAACAGCTGTTTTGGGTAAATACCCTCTCGTTCAAGTTAAAGTTGGCGAGCACGATGCTGAAGCGCACACTTGTAACGGTAAAGCAGACTGTGCAGATCCAAAGTATTCTGCATACCCATCTGCAAAAGTTGCAACAGCAGTATCTGGTACTTTTGCAAAAGAGAAGCCGGAAATCGTTGAGCTACTAAAGAAAGTTTCGTTCACAAACGCTCAAATGGGCGCGGTTCTAGCTTGGCGCTTGGATAACAATGCTTCTAACGAAGAAGCAGCTGTTCACTTCCTGACAAACTACAAAGAAGTTTGGGCTGGTTGGTTAAGCGCAGATGCAAAAGCCAAACTTGCTCTAATCCTAAAGTAAGTTTTACATTCGACCCTCCCGTTTATAACGGGAGGGTTTTTTATTTCCAGACTGGGGGGAACCATGGCGTTCTACGACGGATTATTTAGTACATTAGGACTTGAGGAATGGTGTGGTGGAAAAACATCAAGCGCTCCTTTATCTATGTCAGATTTGCTTGCACAAGGAAAAGGCGAAGAGGCCGGTGGCCCAGTATTTCCATTTCCATCTCTTGATAATCTAAACGAGAGTTGTAGCCAGTTAAGCCAGACGCGGGACGTTACAAAAGGTATTGAAAATGCTTTCTTGTCCGCAAAGCCTGCTTTAAAAACTGTGCTAGATCCCATTACCCAGCCTTTAAGTTGGATGTTGGACGGAGCACTTTGGACGTTTAGTGCTGTTCCTTGGTTCATCATGATCCCAATCCTTTTGGCCATTTCTTGGTTTGCTTCAAAATCAAAAGCGGTAAC
>CALAIO010000128.1 GCA_937923355.1 uncultured Rhizobiaceae group bacterium
ATTGGCAAGCAGGCCTAAAATTTCATCCGAGCCATTACCGCAGATGATGTTATCTGGATTAAGCCCATGCACTTCTGCAATAGCATTACGAAGCTCGGTCGAGGATCCATCAGGATAATCTTCCATCTTGGAAGTAGCATCTGCAATTGCAGCAACCGCATCAGGGCTTGGCCCAATCGGGCTTTCATTCGATGAAAGTTTATGGAGTGTCACACCAGCTGGCACTTTTGACTTGCCAGGCACATACATAGCAATGTCCATCACACCTGATTTCGGCTGAGGAATATCTGTATTGGTCATTGGTTACTCCAACATAAGTTTCAGATTTGAGTTTCTATTGAAAAACAGACTTAAAATCAAAGAAAAGATTTAGTGTTTATTGCGATTGGTACGGCTCGTCCCTTGTGGCACGAGAACAGGAACAGCTACACGCCGCCTTGCCTTGGCGGTTACCGGAAGACCCTGATACAATTGCTTGGAGGCTGCAACACAAATTGCACCTGCAAAGGCAGGAAAGATGCGCCGCCCAAACCGTTCAACACCACCACGAAACTTGAGCATGAAATCCCTGCTAGAAGGCGCAAAATGAAGCGCATCTGACCATACATCAGGGGTGAACTGATTATTTTTCAAAAGACGATTAAGTTGCCTACGACTATAAGGTTTACCCGTTCCAAACGGCGTATGCTCAAAACGCGCCCAAACGCCAGTTCGGTTTGGCACGACAATCATCAGGACACCACCAGGCGACAAAACACGGAATGCTTCAGAAATACACTCATCCGCATTTTCCGCATGCTCCAGAAAATGAACCATCAAGATACGATCAACAGAACCATCGCGAAGCGGCAATTCATCATCATAGGTCAAGGCTGTTGCCGGGTGTTTGGCAGATGGCCATTGTAGCGCCCCTTGAGCGGCAGGCATCATGCAAATCGTGCGCTCACAATCTGGAGCAAAGCGATCGAGCCATGGCACAGGATAACCAAGCCCCATAAAACGCTCACCGTGCGATTGTTGCCACATTGAAGAAACAGAGGCAGCAACAGAAGCTACAGCCGCTTCCCCAAGCTTGCTTGAATAAAATTCACGTAAGGCAACAACATCCATAATCATAAAAAATATAATAGGGCGTGTCGCTACTGGTTGCCAGTGGTCATATGAACTATTATCTCTATTAAAAGCATAACGGAGAAATATCATGACCGCCCTTCAGTTTCATCAATTCCCTTGCCTATCAGACAATTACGGCGTGCTCATTCATGATCCTCAATCAGGTGATACCGCTTCGATTGATGCACCCGATGCTGCAGCCGTTGAAAACGCTCTTTCAGAGAAAGGCTGGGCACTCACGCATATTCTGGTAACCCACCATCACTGGGATCACACACAGGGCATCGCTGACCTGAAATCAAAATACAATTGTCATGTAATCGGCCCCAAGGCAGAGGCAGACAAGATTGATACACTTGATGAACAAAAGTCAGATGGTGAGAGCTTTAATTTCGGTGGCGAAACAGTCGATGTCATCTCCACTCCAGGACATACTCTAGGCATGATCAATTTCCATTTTCCTGAAAGCAAAACCGTCTTTACCGGTGATACTCTTTTTGCATTGGGTTGCGGACGCATCTTTGAAGGAGATGCCAATATTATGTGGGACTCGCTTTCAAAACTTGCCAAGCTTCCATCAGAAACAATCGTCTATTGTGGCCATGAATATACCCAAGCGAACGCTGAATTTTCGCTAACCATTGAACCAGACAATCAGGCACTCGTGGAACGCGCAAAAGAAATCAAAACACTCCGCGCACAAGGAAGGCCAACCTTGCCTACCAGCATAGCGCTGGAACTTGAAACCAATGTATTTTTACGCGCTGGCAATGCAACAGAGTTCGCCAGAATTAGAACCGCGAAAGATAATGCATAAAACTTTCACGTCCTTTGCATAGTGTTTATTGAAAATCTGGATAATCCAGTGCTACACTCGAAGACAATTAGACAATTGGAACTGTAAAACTTCATGGACAAACACGTAGAGCCTATTTATCTGTCTGAACCTCTTGCACGCAAGAAAACCGTTGGCGTTCCTGTTGGCAGCGTCACCGTAGGTGGGCAAGCGCCTATCGTGGTTCAGTCCATGACCAACACAGACACCGCTGACGTTGATAGCACCGTTGCGCAAGTCGCAGCCCTTCACAAAGCCGGTTCAGAACTGGTTCGTATCACGGTCGATAAAAACGAAGCCGCCGCAGCGGTTCCAAAAATTCGTGAGCGCCTTGAGCGCTTAGGCATTGATGTTCCGCTGATTGGTGACTTTCATTACATCGGGCATAAACTCCTCGCAGACCATCCAGCCTGTGCCGAGGCTTTGGCCAAATATCGTATTAATCCGGGCAATGTTGGCTTCAAGGAAAAGAAAGACAAACAGTTTTCTCAGATCATCGAAACCGCACTTAAATACGATAAGCCCGTGCGTATCGGCGTTAACTGGGGTTCTCTCGATCAGGTGTTGCTGACAGGGCTGATGGATAAAAATCAGGAAGAGGGGTTTCCGCTTACCGCACGTGATGTAACACGCGAAGCCATGGTCCAATCTGCACTGTTATCAGCGCAACTTGCCAATGATATCGGCATGGCAGATAATAAAATTATTCTCTCAGCGAAAGTAAGTCAGGTGCAGGATCTGATCGCTGTTTATTGCGAACTGGCGCGCAGAAGTAATCATGCGCTTCACTTGGGGCTGACTGAAGCAGGCATGGGTCAGGTATAATACTCCACCCTAACTGTTAAGATTCACTAGGAGTCACAAAACAGATGGTTAATCTCATCACAGATGCAGTACTCAATCCACCTTTAGATTCTGGTATACACTCTTCCCTTACTGAAAAAATGAAAAAAAAGTAATCAATCCACCTATAGACTTAGATGCAATATCCCTCCCTGATCATGTAAACTTGGGGACCTCTGTGGCCGAGTGGTCTAAGTAGTTACTTCTGTAATCACTAGCCAGTCAGCACTGAGGTACTTCTGTAATCACTAGCCAGTCAACACTGAGGTTAAGAGTTCAAACCCCGCTCGTGTGGGTGCAGGTGACTCTAATCTTAATTGACTAGGATTGTCAGTTTTCCTATTGAAGGTCGTTGGTTGACTCTGGGCAATCCAGCTTCCTCAACCAATAAAAACTGAATAGCCTAAATGCGGTGCTTCAATGTGGCGTAAAAACACCAAAAATCAAAATCAAATAATGTAAACTTTGCTTCATTTAGTCCACCTTTGATTACAGTTCAATTGTCGATGAAATTTGTAATAAGAAAAACAGCCAT
Organism: uncultured Rhizobiaceae group bacterium; assembly: GCA_937923355.1. The sequence goes on from CALAIO010000128.1 coordinate 3,327, forward strand.
ATTTATTGCTTTTGCAACCCAAGTAGCCTGCATTTTTATCTGAATGGACAAAAATAGTGCGAATTTGTACAATTTGTTTTCCTTTCAACAACGTGTATGTTGCCAGAAAATTAAAAAAAAAATGTCATACCT
>CALAIO010000129.1 GCA_937923355.1 uncultured Rhizobiaceae group bacterium
TTTCTGTTTCAAATGACGCAACACCGTTTTCAGTCAAGCGCAAGACACCATCCGCATCACCTTTTTTGCGAAGCGCTTTTACAAGCTCACGATTTTCCACCATATGTGCAAAAGGTTCGTCTTCTTGAGCATCATTTGCAAAGGTTAGAAACACAGGTCGCGTAACATCGCTGACTTTACTGTCGGTCACGATCATTTCGTTAATCGGCTGAGCGTTTTTAACAAGCCCTTGCCAAAGACCAAGCGCATCCAGCATTCTAGACGCGTCTGCCGCAATGGCTGAAGTACGTTCATCATTTTCAACTGCATGTTCAGGAACCGGATCAACAACCATAACCGACAAATGTGGTGCTGCATCTTTAATCGCAACGGCACAGGACAAACCCACATACCCACCACCAGCAATAAGTACATCAACACTTTCAGGCAATTTCAGTTTTGCAGTTTTGGCCATTTTAAAATTCCATGCTTTTTATTAGTCTTACCATAAATGGAAACGCGATGACAAAACTTCCAGATGCAACATTGTCTCAGGGTAAATATTGTTTATCCTAAGCAAAGCAGTTTCTATAAATTGCTTGTCAGAAAACAAACCAGCGAAGCAATTACTTCTGAATTGTTCGCCAGAAAAGAAAGATAGCGAAACAATTCCTCTTAAATTGTTCGCAAATAAATTATGTCCAAAGCCGTAGAAACCCTCATTGATATTCTGGATCTTGAACGCATTGAACAAAACCTTTATCGCGGCGAAAGCCCAGATGTAGGTTGGCAACGTATTTTTGGTGGGCAGGTGATTGGGCAAGCGCTCGTCGCTGCGCAAAGAACCGTTCAATCAGGTGAGGGCGAGCCGCAACGAATCGTACATTCACTGCATGGATATTTTATGCGTCCAGGCGATCCGTCTGTTCCAACCATTTACGAAGTTGACCGAATTCGCGATGGCCGAAGCTTCACAACCCGACGCGTTGTCGCCATTCAGCACGGACGCGCGATTTTTTCCATGTCCGCTTCTTTTCAAATTGTTGAGGAAGGGCTTGAGCATTTTGTTGAAATGCCAGACATGCCGCAGCCTGAAGACCTGCCCAGCGAAAAACAGCTTGCCGAGCAATTCATCGACCACGCACCGGAAGGGGTTCGTAATTACTGGAAGCGTGAGCGCCCGATTGAACTGCGCCCCATCAGTCTTGAGCATTATATCTCCAGCAAAAAACTCGAACCAAAACAAAACATCTGGTTCAGGGCAACTGGTACTCTACCAAAAGATACAGCCGTACAACAAGCCGTTCTTGCTTATGCTTCTGACATGACCCTGCTGGATACCTCACTTTTTGCTCATGGACGTGCAGTGTTTGATCCAAACCTGCAAGTCGCAAGTCTCGATCATGCCATGTGGTTTCACAGACCGATGAACATGGAAGAGTGGCATCTATATTCGCAAGACAGTCCAAACAGTTCAGGCGCAAGAGGCTTTACACGCGGAAGCATTTATTCCCGAGACGGGCAATTGGTGGCATCTGTTGCACAAGAGGGTCTTATCCGCGAACGCAAAAAGGATTTTGGCAAAACCAAAGTGGCTGGCGGATAAATCGTACAGTTTTATCGGATTCTTCCCCATGGTTAATATGCGATTAACCTTAACTCTCTAGTCTTGGCTTCATATGACAATTTTCTGCGTGAATCGGCAGAAGATAAGCGTTTTGGAGCACGGTATGCAATTATCAGATGTTGACACAAGAAGAGTTAATCCAACAGTAAAAGAAGGGATTGGAAACCAATTCTCCGTTCTGGTTGGTTTGGCACTTTTAGGTCTTGTCGGCCTTGCATTTGCAGCTTTGGCATCATGGTCAGTAACAGACCCAAGTCTTTCAAACGCAAATGGCAGCACGATTTCAAACACCATTGGCTATCCAGGTGCAGTCTTTGCTGATTTTACCATGCAGTTTTTTGGCCTTGCATCAGCCATTGCGCTAATCCCGCCTGCACTATGGGGTTGGTCAAAACTGCTGCAACGCAAAATTCCTGCGCTTAAAAACCGTTTAATGCTATGGCCTTTGGCTGTTTTAATGACATCAGCAGGCTTTGCCTGTTTCACAACACCACAAAGCTGGCCTTTACCAGTAGGACTTGGCGGTGTCGGCGGCGATATGGTGCTTAATCTTCCAGCATTACTGCTAGGCGAAATTTCAGGCTTTTATGCTTTTATCTTTGGAGCAATTTTTCTAATCATCGCATTATGGACACTGCTTGCAGCCTCTGCGCTTATTTGGCGTCTGGATGAAGTTGCTGAATTACAAGCAGAAGACATTGCAAATGATGATGACTTTCTGGACGAAGACATTGAACCAAACTGGCTTTTGGGTGCAATGAGCCATTATTTCTACGTCTTCAAAATGCGTTATTTCAAGCCCAAGAACCAACCTTTAGAAGCAGCGCCAAAGGTTAGCCTTTTGCAACGTGCGAAAGCTTTAAAGGAGAAACTTGTAACACCAAGTGATGATGGTCTTGATGATTTTGATCAATATGCACAGCCTCAAGCCTTCACCGATCCTGAAATTGCTGCAGCGCAAGCTGTTGCACCAACAGAGCCTGCTTTTGAAAGCCCACAGTATGGTGAAAACACCTATAATGAATACGCAGAAATTCAAGCGATTGAAGAGCAGTGGGCAGAGCAGCCAGCACCTGCACCTGTAGAAACACCCCAAGCTGCGGCACCGACAACACGTGTTAAAACACAAGCACCACCGCCAAAACAATCAACCCGCGTACAACGCGAAGCACAACCATCACTCATCTCTGATGGAAGTTTTGAATTGCCACCGATCAGCTTCATGCAGGATGTGCCGCCTAAAAGCGCTGAAATGCAGCTTTCTCCAGAAGCACTTGAAGCAAATGCACGTACACTTGAAGGTGTTCTGGATGACTTCGGTATTAAAGGTGAAATCATCAATGTACACCCAGGTCCGGTTGTAACCCTTTACGAACTTGAACCAGCACCTGGCATTAAATCTGCACGCATTATCGGCCTTGCAGACGATATTGCCCGTTCCATGGCGGCCATTGCTGCACGTGTTGCGGTTATTCCGGGACGTAACGCGATTGGTATTGAACTACCAAATGCAAACCGCGAAACGGTGTTCATTCGTGAAATTCTTGCAAGTAAAGTTTATGAAAATACAAAAGCCAAGCTTCCGTTGATTTTGGGTAAAACCATTGGCGGAGAAGCTACAGTCGCCGACCTTGCAAAAATGCCTCACTTACTTGTTGCAGGTACAACAGGTTCCGGTAAATCGGTTGCGATTAACACGATCATCATGTCACTTCTTTATCGCTTCACCCCTGAACAGGTGAAGATGATCATGATTGACCCAAAAATGCTTGAACTTTCAATTTATGATGGCATTCCACATCTTCTCACACCTGTTGTGACAGATCCCAAAAAGGCAGTTGTTGCCTTGAAGTGGAGTGTTCGCGAAATGGAAGAACGCTACAAGAAAATGTCTAAGATTGGTGTTCGTAACATTGATGGCTACAACAGCCGTGCAAAAGAAGCTCAAAAAACTGGTGAGGTTATGACCCGCACCATTCAGACAGGTTATGACCGCGATTCAGGTGAAGCAATTTATGAAACCGAAGAAATCGCAATTGAACCAATGCCATATATCGTTGTCATCATCGATGAGATGGCTGACTTGATGATGGTTGCTGGTAAAGATATCGAGGGCACAGTTCAACGCTTGGCACAAATGGCGCGTGCTGCTGGTATCCACGTCATCATGGCGACGCAACGTCCTTCAACCGATGTGATTACGGGTACCATTAAAGCCAACTTCCCAACACGTATTTCATTTCAGGTAACCTCAAAAATCGATTCGCGCGTTATGTTAGGCGAGAGCGGTGCGGAACAGCTGCTTGGCATGGGTGACATGCTATATATGGCAGGTGGTGGACGCATCCAGCGTGTGCACGGTCCATTTGTAGATGATGGCGAGGTTGATGCTGTTGTAAATCACCTGAAAACCCAAGGCATTCCACAATATCTTGATTCGGTTACCGAAGAACAAGAAGAAGAAGGCGGCGCTGCAGGCGGAGACCCGGGTGCATTATCTGAATCAAATGATATCTACGATCAAGCGGTTGCAGTTGTGCTAAGAGACAGAAAAGTCTCGACAAGTTATATCCAGCGCAGATTGTCAATCGGCTACAACCGTGCCGCATCTCTGATTGAGCGCATGGAAGAAGAGGGTCTTATCAGCGCTGCAAATCATGCAGGCAAGAGAGAAATCCTTGTACCTGACGAAAACGAGACCATATAAAGAATAGAAGTTCCGCCCATAAACAGCCACGAAGTTTGTATAGAGTACGAGGATGGGTCAAAAAGCTAAGGCTAATTTTATGAAAAGCGTATTTGGAAAACTATTAAAAACTGCTTGTGTGACTACCGTCATGGCAATGAGCATTGTTGCAACACCTGTTGTAGCAAATGACAAAAAGCAGGCTATTGAAGCGATTAGTAATCATTTCAAGAGCGTTCCAACCATGACTGGCGAATTTGTACAATTTGGTCCCAATGGCGAACAAACTGGCGGACAGTTCTTAATCAA
>CALAIO010000130.1 GCA_937923355.1 uncultured Rhizobiaceae group bacterium
GATCATTTCAGCAATCCTTTCTTGGGTGGCCTTTATCTCCGTTGGTTATTCAAATGTTGAACCCTTTACGGTTCCTGTCTTGCAATGGATTAGCTCTGGCGATTTAAATGTAAGCTGGGCATTGCGAATTGATACGCTAACCGTGGTAATGCTTGTGGTTGTGAATACAGTTTCGTCACTCGTACACATGTATTCCATGGGTTACATGCACCACGACCCGCATCGCCCGCGTTTCTTTGCTTACTTATCGCTTTTCACTTTCGCCATGTTGATGTTGGTGACTTCCGACAACCTGCTTCAAATGTTTTTTGGCTGGGAAGGTGTTGGCCTTGCATCATATTTACTCATAGGCTTTTGGTTCAAAAAACCGTCAGCAAATGCAGCTGCCATGAAAGCTTTTGTCGTAAACCGTGTCGGTGACTTTGGTTTTGCACTTGGTATTTTCGGTGTGTTCTACATGTTCAACACCATTGAGTTTTCGACTATTTTCCAAAACGTAGAAAATGTTGCAACGGCTGAAGGCACAGTCATGAGCTTCCTGGGTTATGAACTTGGCGCAGCCGATGCCTTGACCATTACTTGCTTGCTACTATTCATGGGTGCCATGGGTAAGTCAGCGCAGTTCTTGCTTCACACTTGGCTACCAGATGCCATGGAAGGTCCGACACCTGTTTCAGCGCTTATTCATGCTGCAACTATGGTAACGGCTGGTGTATTCCTTGTTGCTCGCATGTCGCCATTGTTTGAATATTCAACGACCGCTCTTGCAGTCGTAACGCTAATCGGTGCAACAACAGCGTTTTTTGCAGCGACGATTGGTTTGGTGCAAAACGATATCAAGCGTGTGATTGCTTATTCGACCTGTTCGCAGCTTGGTTACATGTTTGTGGCATTGGGAGTAGGCGCTTATGGTGCAGCAATTTTCCATTTGTTCACACACGCATTCTTCAAGGCGCTATTGTTCCTTGGTGCGGGCTCCGTGATACATGCCGTATCAAACGAGCAAGACATGCGTAAAATGGGTGGTCTTCGCAAGCACATTCCAAAAACATATTGGATGATGATGATCGGCACTGTCGCACTGACTGGCCTTGGCATTCCTGGAACAATTATTGGTACAGCAGGCTTCTTTTCAAAAGACGCAATCATTGAAAGCGCTTATGTTGGTCAAAATGCCTATGCAATGTATGCCTTCATATTGCTTGTCATAGCAGCGCTTTTCACAAGCTTCTATTCATGGCGCTTAATCTTTATGACATTTCACGGCAAGCCTCGTGCTTCCGTAGATGTGATGAGCCATGTCCATGAGTCGCCAAACGTGATGCTCATCCCGCTTTATATTCTTGCTGTTGGCGCATTGTTGGCTGGCGTTATTTTCCACACTGCTTTCGTAGGGCATGTAACAGGTGGCGATAATGAATTCTGGTATAATGAATTCTGGCGTACTGCACTTTATTCTTCACCATCCAATACGGTATTGGAAACATTCCAACAGGTTCCAAAACTGGTGAAATGGTCGCCTGCCATCGTAATGGCAATCGGCTTCGTAGTTGCCTGGTGGATGTATATCAAATCGCCTTACATTCCGAAGGAATTGGCAAAACAGCATCCTGGGCTTTATGCGTTCCTTTTGAACAAATGGTACTTCGATGAACTCTATGATTTCATCTTTGTTCGTCCGGCAAAATGGATTGGTCATTTCCTTTGGAAAAAAGGTGACGGCTGGCTGATTGATGGCTTTGGTCCAAATGGTATTTCAGCCCGTGTGCTGGATGTCACTGGAAAAGTTGTGAAACTACAATCCGGTTATCTATACCACTACGCGTTCGCAATGATGATCGGAATTGCCGCTTTGATTACCTGGTCTATGTTTGGAGGAGCAGGCTAATGACTGACTGGCCAATTCTCACAATGATAACATTCATGCCGCTCGTTGGAGCGCTGATGATTATGCTTATTCCAACAGATAATGCTGTTGCAGAACGTAATATTAAAAATGTTGCCTTGTTCACGACTGTGATTACGTTCATTGCTTCGCTCTATATCTGGGTGAACTTTGATGAAACAACCGCTGGCTTCCAATTCGTAGAACGTTACGAGTGGATTGGCTCGTTCATGTCTTACCACATGGGCGTCGACGGTATTTCCATGTTGTTTGTCATCTTGTCGACCTTCCTGATGCCATTCTGTATTTTGGCAAGTTGGAAAAGCGTCACTAAAGATATCAAATCTTATATGATTGCTTTCTTGGTGCTTGAAGCCTTCATGATTGGTGTGTTCTGCGCACTGGATATCATGTTGTTCTACATCTTCTTTGAAGCAGGTCTTATCCCGATGTTCTTGATCATTGGCATCTGGGGCGGAAAGCGTCGCGTATATGCGAGTTTCAAGTTCTTCCTTTACACTTTGCTTGGTTCAGTTTTGATGCTTTTGGCCATCATGGCAATCTATTGGCAAACGCAAACGACAGACATTGTTCTGCTACTTGACCCATCACGCGCGGAATCGGTTATTCCAGCTTCCATGCAAACGTGGTTATGGTTGGCATTCTTCGCTTCCTTTGCAGTAAAAATGCCAATGTGGCCAGTTCATACCTGGCTGCCGGATGCGCACGTAGAAGCACCAACTGCTGGTTCCGTCGTGCTTGCCGCAATCCTGTTGAAAATGGGTGGCTATGGCTTCCTGCGCTTCTCCATTCCAATGTTCCCGGTCGCAAGTGATGAATTAGCAATGCTAGTGTTTGTACTGTCAGCAATCGCGATTATTTACACGTCACTTGTTGCGCTTATGCAGGAAGATATCAAAAAGCTAATCGCTTATTCATCCGTTGCACACATGGGCTATGTAACCATGGGTATTTTCACGATGAATGCGAACGGTATTCAGGGTAGTCTCTATCAAATGCTTTCGCATGGTCTTGTATCAGGTGCGCTCTTCTTATGTGTCGGCGTTGTCTATGACCGCATGCACACACGCGAAATTGCAGCTTATGGTGGTCTTGTGAACCGCATGCCAAAATATGCAGTTGTGTTCCTGATCTTTACTATGGCGAATGTAGGCCTTCCTGGAACGTCAGGCTTTGTCGGCGAATTCCTGGTGCTATTGGGTATATTCCAAGTCAACACATGGATTGCGCTCTTTGCAACGACAGGTGTTATCTTGTCTGCTGCCTATGCTCTTTGGCTTTATCGCCGTGTCGTGCTTGGCAGTCTTGATAAGGAAAGCCTTAAATCAATTCTGGATTTGGATACACGTGAAAAGGCGATTATTTATCCGCTTGTGGTGCTTGTCATCTTTTACGGTGTTTATCCAATGCCCGTCTTTGATGCGACAGAGGTATCCGTCAACAATCTAATCGTAAACTATCAAGCAGCCCTTGAAGCTGCAAAAGAAACCGCTCAGGCCAGCCTGAAATAAGAAAACGAGAATTCCAATGCAAGAAACATTGCAGGCATTTATTGCAGAACAAAACATAGGCTTACTGGGTGCAGAGCTTTGGCTCGCACTGGGCGTGCTTGTCTTGTTAATGGTAGGTGTATTTTCAGGTGAGCGTTCGCATTCGCAGGTTACAGGCTTGTCACTTGCCGTAATTGTCGCTGCTGGCATTGGTCTGTTTTTAACCGTTGAGCGTGGCACCGCCATGAATGGCTCGTTCATTCTCGATAACTTTGCCTGGTTCATGAAGATGTTGACGCTGATTGGTTCTGGTTTGGCGATCATCATGTCTGTGAATTTCATGAAACGGGAAGGGGTGATCAATTTCGAATATCCAATTCTTGTATTAACAGCCACGCTTGGCATGATGCTGATGATATCTGCAAATGATCTGATTGCGCTTTATCTAGGTCTGGAGCTTCAATCTCTCTCACTTTATGTGCTAGCTGCTATCAACCGTGATTCAGTCCGTTCAACGGAGGCGGGTCTTAAATATTTCGTGCTTGGTGCGCTTTCATCTGGCATGTTGCTTTACGGTGCATCACTGATTTATGGCTTTACTGGGCACACGGATTTCGTTGGCATTGCAGAAGCAATGGCTGGTAATGAGCGTTCCCTTGGTTTGGTATTTGGCCTCGTATTCTTGATGGCAGGTATCGCGTTTAAGATTTCCGCAGTACCATTTCATATGTGGACACCAGACGTTTACGAAGGTTCACCATCGCCTGTAACAGCGTTCTTTGCAGCAGCGCCAAAAATTGCTGCCATGTCCATGCTTATCCGAATCGTCATTCAGGCTTTCGAACCTATTACTTCTGACTGGCAACAAATCATCGCGTTTATTGCAATCGCTTCCATGACCTTGGGCGCATTCGCGGCGATTGGACAAACCAACATCAAACGCCTTATGGCTTATTCATCCATTGGTCATATGGGGTATGCCTTGGTTGGACTTGCCGCTGGAACGCAATCTGGTGTGCATGGCGTGATTATCTATATGCTCGTTTACATGGTAATGACCGTTGGAACTTTCGCCTGTATCATCGCCATGCGTCGTAAAGACGGTGCGGTAGAAGAAATTGCCGATCTTGCAGGCCTTGGCAGTCGCAATCCCATGATGGCTCTGCTTTTGACCATTTTGATGTTCTCACTTGCAGGCATTCCACCATTAGCTGGCTTCTTCGCCAAATATTTTGTCTTTGTTGCGGCTATTGAAGCTGGACTTTATGCACTAGCAATCATCGGTGTTCTGGCAAGTGTTATCGGTGCTTTCTATTACCTTCGCATCATCAAGACCATGTGGTTTGATGAACCTGCTGATAACTTTGTGCCAATGGACGGTGAACTTAAACTGGTGCTTGTATTCAGTGGTGTCTTTGTCACGTTTTATGCGCTGATTGCAGGATACGTAACAGATGTTACATCAGTAGCAGCAGCTTCCTTCTTTTGATTGGTGAGCCGCTAGAAACTGCGCAGGGTAGCT
>CALAIO010000131.1 GCA_937923355.1 uncultured Rhizobiaceae group bacterium
TGAAAGCCAAATTGTTCGAAAAAAGTAAGTGAATTCTGCCAGACCTTTGTTGGTTCATTACTCTTAAGGTCATCCATAAGATCGGCAATAAAATTGTCCATTTACATCCCCCAAGGTAAACTATCAAAATTGATAGCTTTCGCATATTTTTCAAACAGTTATACTAGAGATGTAGTGGGGGTTTATTTCCAACTATATCTGGCATGACTGTTCGAAACTTTTTGCCCCAAAGAATTGAACATTTATGTCTTAAAAGGCTTCTTTACTTCAAAAGTAATGAGGCCTTTTTAATGTTAGATTGTATTTTATAGCGTCCAAACCAAAATACAAATAGTTTTGTGTATAATCGAATACTCGCTTCAATCAGCAAGATGTAAAAGAATATTGCGGGTATGAGGACGATCGCGATGCTCAAACAAATAAATCCCCTGCCAAGTCCCAAGCGCCAAACGGCTATTCGTCACAGGAATTGAAATAGAGGTCTGCGTCAGCGCTGCCTTGATATGCGCAGGCATATCATCCTCGCCTTCATACGTATGCGTAATATAAGACATGGAAGGATCAGAAGTAGGCGGCACAAGCCGCGAAAAGAAATTCTTCAAATCCGTTTGCACTTCGGGATCAGCGTTTTCCTGAATAACAAGAGAGCAAGACGTATGTTGCACAAAAAGGGTTAGCAGGCCAGAAGTGACATGGGCGGACTGAACAAAGGCTTGGACCTGGTCAGTGAATTCGTACAAGCCCTGGCCATTTGTGGGGATGGTTAGATTATGTTGTGGTATGATATAAATATCTCCGTCACCCCAAAATCCGCTCACCTTGCTCATCAATCATCTGTTGTGCTTTGCGCAGGGCGATTGTGGAGGCTTCTTCGGCTGAGGCGCACATATCCGCGCGAATAAGTTTGTGTGTTTTTATCTCGCCATCGACCTCTTTGCTAATCATCGCACAAACACGAAATTGCCCACCTTCATCGATCGGCGTCGTTGAAATATGAAATCCCTCATAATCAAGTCCCTCAACAGGCTTGGTAGAACCAGATGTTTTATCACCACCGCCAAATAGTTTTTTTAGGAATGACATTTTAAAACGCTTTCAAACTTTAGAATTTTGAAAATCCTAGCACAAAAAAAGCCCGCTACAAATGAGCAGGCTTTTGAAAATTATGTTTGGCGCTTAACTATCCAAGAACGAACGCAACTTGCGTGATCTGGATGGATGCTTGAGTTTACGAAGGGCTTTCGCCTCAATCTGACGAATACGTTCGCGTGTAACGCTGAACTGTTGGCCAACTTCTTCCAGAGTATGGTCAGTATTCATGCCGATACCAAAGCGCATACGAAGCACGCGTTCTTCACGCGGTGTGAGCGAAGCTAGAACGCGGGTTGTTGTTTCGCGCAAGTTCGCCTGAATGGCTGCATCGATGGGCAGGATTGCATTTTTATCTTCGATGAAATCACCAAGATGACTATCTTCTTCGTCACCAATCGGCGTTTCAAGGGAAATCGGCTCTTTGGCGATTTTCAAGACCTTACGCACTTTCTCAAGTGGCATGGCAAGCTTTTCAGATAATTCTTCTGGTGTTGGCTCACGGCCTATTTCGTGAAGCATCTGACGTGATGTACGCACAATTTTGTTAATCGTCTCAATCATATGCACCGGAATACGAATGGTACGCGCCTGATCAGCAATCGAGCGTGTAATCGCCTGACGGATCCACCAAGTTGCATAGGTCGAGAACTTGTAACCACGGCGATATTCAAACTTGTCCACCGCCTTCATCAGGCCAATGTTGCCTTCCTGGATAAGATCGAGGAATTGAAGGCCACGGTTTGTGTATTTCTTCGCAATAGAAATCACCAAACGCAGATTTGCTTCAACCATTTCCTTCTTGGCCTGACGTGCTTCACGCTGACCTTTTTGCACTTTTTGTACAATGCGACGGAATTCAGTTGGTTGCAGACCGGTTTCACCCGCCAAATCCTGAATTTCGCTACGGATTTCTTTAATCGTTGCATTCTCGCCCTTGTTAAACTCTTTCCAGCCCTTGGCGGAAAGATTTGCAATGCGGCGTATCCAGTTTGGATCAAGCTCGGAACCAAAATATTCTTCAAGGAAAGCATCGCGCGGCACACCATAGCTTTCAGCCAAGCGCATCAAACGCCCTTCAAGACCAAGCAGGTTCTTGTTAATCGCATAAAGCTGCTCAACAAGCGCTTCAATACGATTGTTATTTAAAGAAAGCGATTTAACCGCTTCAACAATCGTATCTGTCAGTTCCTTGTAACGTTTTTCCTGTGCTGGCGAGAGCTTCTTGTTGCCAAGTGCTTTTTCAACCAGTTGGTCTTGCAGACGGCGCAGCTTTTTATAGTCACCTGCAATGATGTTCAGCGTTTCAAAAACCTGAGGCTTAAGCTCTGCTTCCATGGCTGCAAGCGATAGGCTTGCTTCCATGTCATCATCATCTTCATCGTCTTCTTCTTCCTCTTGTCCAGGAAGAATTTCACCTGTGAGTGGATCTTTTTTAAGTTCAGCCTTTTTCTTTTCGGCTTCTTCTTCTTCGCGCTTTGCTTTTTCCGCTGCAGCTTGTCCACCAGGCGGAATATGGCCAACAGGAACAACCTTGGCCTCAGGGCCAGCATAGGTTGCTTCAAGATCGATGATATCACGAAGTAAAATATTGCCTTCGTTGAGTTCATCACGCCAGATAATCAAAGCCTGAAAGGTTAGCGGATTTTCACAAAGCCCGGCAATCATGGTTTCGCGGCCAGCTTCTATACGCTTGGCAATCGCGATTTCACCTTCACGCGATAAAAGTTCAACCGTACCCATTTCGCGCAAATACATGCGAACAGGGTCATCGGTTCTGTCAGTAGGTTCGCGTTTCTTGGTAGCAGTTACAGCCTTGCCGGTTGTTTCGACAAGATCGCCACCTTCAGCCTCTTCTTCCAAATCTTCCTCTTCAACAACGTTTATACCCATGTCAGACAACATGGTCATCACGTCTTCAATTTGATCTGGTGAAACTTCGTCAGAAGGAATAGCCGCATTAAGCGCTTCGGTTGTGATATAACCGCGCTTTTTGGCAGCAGTAATCATCTTCTTGATGGAAGCATCGCTTAAATCAAGAACCGGTTTATCGTTTGCTTCTGCTGATTTATCTTCTTTGGCAGCTTTTTCTTTAGCTTTTACTTTAGTAGCCATATGGCTTCATCTCCATCAGGGCAAATGAGCGCCCTGCAATTGAATAAATTTCCCTGTAGCAATCCAAAAATCTTTGACCACAACGTCAAAAATGCGAATCACTGCATTCAACTTTTAATCTCTGCACTAGCCCCCGCATGGTTAATCGACCCTTAACCTGCTGGTTTTGTTCGTTTCGTGCTTCCAAACAAAGAAGTAAAAAAACGATAGAGCTTGTACAAAAACTCGTAATTTTTAATCTCACCAGAACTGATTCCGTCAAAACGGCCTGAGGTCAAGACACTTTTTAATTTTGAGATACAGGCTGACGACAATCTAAACGTCAAAAACCTTTGTTTGAACGCCCAGAAGACGACCCAAACCCCTCAATAAGAGCCTCAATCCCATCACTTCGGGATAGTTCCTGTTGTATTTGTAGCAGTCTTTCAAGATTTTCTTGGCTATCATCTTCAGCCAACGCGCGTTCTGCTACTTTAAGCTCTTTATTTAATGTCTGATTTTTCAAATACAAGACATGAGATTGCAACCAACCATCCCGTGCATCCTCAAAACCTGCATTAGGCAGCAATTGCCATAGATTATTAATGATCAAATGCTGCTTTACATTGTCCAGAAGCGCGCCAAGACCTTTCTCGCGCACTCGTTCCATAACAAAGTCGAGATCAGGAAAATCACCATCCCCCTCCCAGCTTGCAAAACAGTCAAGAAATAAGGTTTGCAATGTTTTTGCGTCATTGCTTTGTAATTCGAGCGCAGAAACCTCTTCAAAAAACTCAACACCGAGTGCTGGATGAAAAATCAGGCCACCTATAATTGCTGTTTCGCGAAGCGGCATGCCCGCATGTCCCTTTTTGACCAGCTTGCTGCTTAACAATGACGGACTTGCAGAAAACTTGCGCCCACCTGCACTAACTTGTTTCTGGTTTCCAAAATTACCCTGATAACGGTTGCCGGTTTTACTGGCTCCACTACTGTAGTTATTTTGCTTGGCATTGGATCCGGAAGAAAAATAACCAGACAAGCGCTCACGCATGTCCTGGTCATAATGATAGCGAACGCTTTCTTCTTTTATTGAACTCACAATTTGGCGCATGCGTGTTTGAAGTTCTGCTTTACGCTCAGGTGTATTAAAAATGCCACTTTCTATTTCACGGTTCCATAACATCTCAGCCAAAGGCAAAGCGCTTTCTATGACATCACGCATGGCTTCAGAGCCATCTTCCTTGATAAGATCATCTGGGTCTTTGCCTTCGGGCAACATGGCAAAACGAACCGATCTTCCAGGCTGAATATTAGGAAGTGCCATATCAACTGCTCTATGCGCAGCTTTAAGCCCTGCGCCATCACCATCGAAACATAAAATCGGCTCCGGGTGCATACGCCATAAAAGTTCCATCTGGCGCTCAGTTAAAGCAGTGCCTAATGGGGCGACCGCATTTGTGAACCCTGCCGCATGAAGCGCGATGACATCCATATACCCTTCAGCAGCAATAACCTGTTTTTGGTCATAAGCAGGCTTGCGCGCCTTGGCAAAATTATAAAGCACATTGGATTTATGAAAGAGTTCTGTTTCAGGCGAGTTCATATATTTGGCAAGCGCATCATCTGCTAAGGCTCGCCCACCAAACGCAATCACGCGGCCACGTGCATCTGGAATGGGAAACATTATTCGCCCGCGAAACTTGTCGTACGAAACAGCAATGCCTTCGCCGTGGTTTACAAGACCACAAGCTTCAATTTGGCCAGCATCAATGCCTTGCTCAGCCAAATATTGTTTCAACGCATTCCTACTATCAGGTGCAAAACCTATACCAAACTCTTGCTGGACTTGCGGTGACAAACCGCGATCTCGTAAATAGGCTCGCGCATTAGCTCCGATGGGTTCGTGTAATTTTGCCTGAAAAAATTGCGATGCCAATTCCATTACATCAAAAAGTGTTTTGCGCTTTTTTTCACGCTCCTGCTCACGTTTATCCATGATAGGAACTTGCAGGCCAGCCTGA
>CALAIO010000132.1 GCA_937923355.1 uncultured Rhizobiaceae group bacterium
GCAGGGCGTTCTATCCTCAAATAACTGATAACTTTACGCTGCCTGAGAAATTGGGCAGCGTAAACGCTATATTAACGCGGACGTTATAACTTTACCAAAGTTGAATTTGTATTGAGTAAAGTTTCAACCCATGTCTACGCGCCAAAAGAGAAATTCCAATCTCCATAGACTGATCCTGCCAACCATTTGTGCGGTCTTGTCTTGTTATTTTGTATATCATTCAATGATAGGCAAATATGGTCTCGAATCTCATCAGAAAGCATCTGAAAGAGCGATTAAACTTGAATACAGACTGGCGGCTCTTCGTAATGAGAGCGCAGAACTAAAATCAAGGGTCAAGCTCCTGCTGGATGGTTCAATTGAATATGACATGCTGGATGAGCAAGCCAGATATCACCTCAATCTCATCCAAGACGATGAAATCGTCATTATGAAAATCGCAAGGTGATATTGTTATTTTTACAATTAACATAAATCCAGCTAATTATTAAATTAAACAATAAAATCAATAAATTAGTGTAATTAAAATAAGTACAAATACGGATTGTATTTTCTCCGGTAATCGTCATGATAGGCAAAAACTGGAGAGTCTATCTATGGCATCTAAGCCCGGCAGTTCTACAAGATCAAAATCAACCGTTCAAAAAGCCCCAAAGCCTGCAAAGTTCAATAAGGATGAAGAGCTAAAAGCCTATTACGACATGCTTTTAATTCGCCGTTTTGAAGAAAAGGCTGGTCAACTCTATGGCATGGGACATATCGGCGGGTTTTGTCACCTCTATATTGGCCAAGAAGCGGTTGTAACAGGCATGCAAATGGCGATTAAAGAGGGCGATCAGGTCATAACTGGTTACCGCGATCATGGTCACATGCTGGCGTGTGGCATGAACCCCGACGGTGTGATGGCAGAACTCACTGGCCGCCGAAATGGCTATTCCAAGGGCAAGGGCGGTTCCATGCACATGTTCTCCAAGGAAAAGAATTTCTATGGTG
Source organism: uncultured Rhizobiaceae group bacterium (assembly GCA_937923355.1). The sequence continues at coordinate 994 of CALAIO010000132.1, forward strand.
GTCATGGTATTGTTGGTGCGCAAGTTTCGCTTGGTACGGGACTGGCGTTTGCCAATAAGTATCGAGGCAATGATAATATTTCGCTCGCCTATTTTGGCGATGGCGCATCCAATCAGGGGCAGGTCTATGAGAGCTTTAACATGGCCTCACTCTGGGATTTGCCAGTCATCTACATTATTGAGAACAACCGCTATGCGATGGGAACAGCCGTAAATCGTTCATCAGCGCTAACGGATTTTTCTCAACGCGGTGCATCCTTTAAAATTCCAGGCATGCATGTCGATGGCATGGATGTGCGTGCCGTAAAGGCTGCGGGTGATCATGCTGTTAAGTGGACACGCGCAGGCAAGGGGCCTTTCATATTGGAAATGGAAACCTACCGTTACCGCGGTCACTCGATGTCTGATCCTGCAAAATATCGTACAAAAGACGAAGTACAAAAAATGCGAGCAGAGCAAGATCCGATTGAACAGGTCAAACAGCGCATCTTGAAAGACAAGCATGCTAGCGAAGATGAGTTGAAGGCTATGGACAAGAAAATCCGGGAAATCGTCGGTAAATCCGCAGAATTCGCACAAGCAGATCCGCTGCCTGATGCAAGTGAACTCTATACTGACATTTTGGTGGAGGCATAAACCATGGCGATACAAATTCTAATGCCAGCGCTTTCACCAACCATGGAAGAAGGCAATCTTGCAAAATGGCTCGTCAAGGAAGGCGATAGCGTTTCTGCGGGTGATATCATAGCAGAAATTGAAACTGACAAGGCGACCATGGAAGTCGAGGCTGTTGATGAAGGCGTCGTCGCCAAGATAGCCGTTGCAGAAGGCACTCAAGGCGTAAAGGTCAATGAAGTAATCGCAGTTCTGGCAGAAGAAGGTGAAGATTCTTCCAGCGTTGAAACTGCCGAACCTAAAACAGAAGCAGCGCCTGCGCCAAGTGAACCAACAGTAGAAGCACCTGTCGCAACCGCATCTGGACCCATTATGGAAGTCGCAAATGATCCTGACATTCCTGCAGGAACTGCAATGGTATCCATGACAGTGCGTGAAGCGCTCAACTCAGCAATGGCAGAGGAAATGCGTAAGGATGAAGACGTCTTCATCATGGGCGAGGAAGTTGCTGAATACCAAGGTGCATATAAAATTACGCAAAACTTGCTTCAGGAGTTTGGAGATAAACGTGTGGTCGATACGCCGATTACTGAGCATGGTTTTGCGGGTATTGGTGTTGGCGCTGCCATGGCAGGTTTAAAGCCAATTGTGGAATTCATGACATTCAACTTCGCTATGCAGGCTATCGATCATATTATCAATTCTGCAGCCAAGACACTTTACATGTCAGGTGGCCAAATGGGTGCGCCGATGGTTTTCCGTGGTCCCAATGGTGCCGCAGCAAGGGTGGCAGCGCAACACTCTCAATGTTACGCCGCATGGTATAGCCATATCCCAGGTCTAAAGGTCATTGCACCCTATACAGCTTCTGATGCCAAGGGCCTCTTGAAAGCTGCAATACGAGACCCGAACCCTGTCGTATTCCTAGAAAATGAAATTCTCTACGGCCAGTCATTCGATGTGCCGGATGTAGAAGACCATGTGCTTCCAATTGGCAAGGCACGAGTTCATAAAGAAGGTACAGATTGTACAATCGTCTCTTTCAGCATCGGCATGACCTATGCGATTGAAGCTGCAGAAAAGCTTGAGGCAGAAGGCATCAGTGTCGAAATCATTGATCTTCGTACGATCCGGCCGCTGGATATGGAAACCATTCTCACATCGGTTAAAAAGACAAACCGTCTTGTGACTGTAGAAGAAGGATTCCCACAAAGTTCCGTTGGGTGTCACATCGCTAGCCAAGTCATGCAACAAGCCTTCGACTATCTGGATGCACCAGTAATTACAATCGCAGGCAAGGATGTGCCAATGCCATACGCTGAGAATTTAGAGAAGCTTGCTCTGCCGAATGTGGATGAGGTGATTGAGGCTGTTAAATCGGTTACATATAAATAGGGATTCCATTTATGTTCGGAAGAAAAAAAGAAAAAGAAGTTAAAATAGAAAATCCGCTATTAATTGC
>CALAIO010000133.1 GCA_937923355.1 uncultured Rhizobiaceae group bacterium
TCTTCAAACGTCCAGCCATTCTCTTTCATGACCCAATTAACAACAGAAACGGAAATTATCTCTTGAAGCCCCTTGAGAGACCGAAAGATCATCGTGCGATGCGCCCATGGGCATGCATGTGAAACGTATAGATGATATCGACCAGCTTCGGCCTTAAAACCAGCTTCACCACTTGGTCCCGCAGAGCCATCTGATGTTACCCAGCTTCGAAAGCCTGCTTGGTCGCGAACGAATTTACCATCGCTTTTCTTGGTATCATACCATTTGTCGTGCCATTTACCATCAACAAGTAAGCCCATCATACACTCCATTAAAAATCATTATTGGGAGCTAACATAACAGTTCTGCTGGAAATGGGTTCCCTCTAAATGTTGAACAATGCGTCAACCGATATGCATACCTAAGTTCGAAGCGCCTAGATTTGCTCACCTTTTTTAAGCAGCTCATCAATCAGTTTACGATGAAGATTGCGGCTATCCCCGCCACCAAAGGTCATGCCACCTGAGGTAAAAGCAGTACCATAGGTTTTCACAAGGTTTACCACCTGCCCCAAGCCTTCAATGAACTGATCTTTCTTGAGTTCTTTCAAAGGATGTACAAAAACACTCAGAATGTGCTCTTTGGCTATCGCATATCGCGCATCAAGCGCGCTATCAAAATTTGCTTGCAGCATGCGGTATAATAATTGCTGATTAACACCATCTAGTGACTGTATGGCAACAAAGGCGCGCATTCTGTTATTCTTGGGATCCGTGATAATTGTAACGCCGACTTCGGCTATTGTTAACCGCATGGCACGACCACGGACTTCGGCCTTTTCATCAATCGCCAGTACGATCTCAGTCAACCGTTCCAACGTCATCCCTCCGTCTTCAGCTGATACTTGAGGATCAGTGTCTGGGGCTATAATCTCAGGACTTTCCACGGGAGGTTCTGATGTGGATTGAGAATGTGCGGCAGTAACTGAAAAATACATAAATGCCAACAGGCAGAGAAAATATCGCATAATAAAAACATCCTTTGCTACAGATTAACGTAGCGCAAGAAAGCTTCAATTCACAATGATGTTTAATTTGGTGAACTTGCTTTAAGGAAAGCTGTTTATCTGAAGCTGAGTTTTACCGCAGGTTGTCCGGCTGGTCCTTTAACACGTAAACGCGTATATTTTTTTGGCAAAGTCGCTCGTTGCGCACGGGAACCGTGACCCAGTAGGAATTTTATCAGGTTTTTGGTTTTTGACGCTGATCTTGGCTTAAACAAATCCAATCGCGTTGATCGAACCGTGTTAAATCGATCCAGCCCAATAGGCATATCTTTACGCTTCTTGCTCTTTACTTGAGCATGAAGATGATACTCTGATAAACCTCGGATAACTCTGTTACTCATATCCGTTACTCCGACCTTAATGGCCTAACTCAACTATTCAGCGCCAAACATGCAAAACGCTTTTTCTTTAATATCTTACAAGCGCGACTGGCCTCTGCCTTGCCAGAAAACCCTACGAAACGAGCTCTGTGTAAAACTGCATTTCCTTTGGCGACTGTTTCCGTGTAAAGGCTTTTACTACCCAGCGTCTTTGGAAAGTTAGCTTGCGCTTTCTTTAGAAGTCCAAGAGCACCATTTTTGTCCCCTGCTGCACCAATCTGAATAACCCAACCTGTCGGTTTTGGTTCAACATTACCTGTTGTAATCGGATCAACATACGCGACTTCTGAAGTGGGTCTTGCTGCTGGAACTGGCGCTACAGCTTGTGCAAGGCGCTTTTTAACGGATGCCTGATTAAAACCTGTAGCAGAAGCAACAGTGACCGGTTTTTGAACATTGATAACTGCCTTGGCAACTTGCGTTGTTCTAAACTGCGGAACAGGGCCACGTTTTGGCAAACGAACTTCAGGTGCAGAAGCGACTACGATGTTACTCGATTTACGAGACGCAATGAGCTTTCTTTTATATCCACGTGATGCCTTAGGCAAATACTGCCTAATCAGTTTAGCCATTTGTGCGTTGCGGCTTTTACCTGAGCGGCCGCCTAATACTACGGCTACAATAGAACGTCTACCCGATTGCACTGATGATACCAAGTTAAAGCCTGATGCTCTTGTGTAACCAGTTTTAATACCATCTACACCCTTGATTTGACCCAATAAGCGATTGTGATTTCTATAGTTTTTCCCGGCGTATTTAAAATTACGAGTTTGAAAGTACTTATAATATTGAGGAAAATGCTCACGCAACGCAACACCAAGACGTGCCATATCACGCGCCGTGGTCAACTGCCCTCTTGAGGTCAAGCCGGACGCATTTTTGAAGGTTGTATTTTTCATTCCCAATTGACGCGCCTTGCGGGTCATCATTTTGGCAAAGTTACCTTCTGTTCCACCAAGATGTTCTGCGACAGCTGCCGCAACATCATTGGCAGATTTTGTAGCCAGCGCAAAAACAGCATGTTCTGCTGCAATTGAGCGCCCTGCTTTGATGCCAAGTTTTGAGGGTGGCTTGGATGCTGCATATTTTGACATGCGAATACGTGTCTTTTTAGACATTTTGCGCTCGGCAAAAGCCTCAAACATCATATACATCGTCATCATCTTGGTGAGCGATGCAGGATACCGAATGGCATCAGCCTTGTATGAATAGAGTGTCTTGCCAGTCTTAGCATCGATAACGATGCCCGCATATTTTGCGTTAGCAAATGCAGAACCGCCCGAAAGATTGCCGGAAACAACGAATGTAATCGTAGCCAACGCCAGCGCTATGCGGCGAAGCCAAAAAGCAGATAGGGTACGCAATACCTTTTCCCCGTCTAAGTTCCCCCGAAACGAAGGGGGTATGCTTGAAACTAATAGAGCGCCAAATACTGCAGCGCGCCAACCTTCAAACAAACTATACGAGCTTGGTTACCAAACGGTTTATGATAAACAAATGCTTCGTTAATTTTTTAAAATTGTAGTTAATTGCGTTAATAACGCGGCGTCATCTAACCAGATTTTTATTGAATATTATTGAAAAGAACTCTGCTCAGACTATTGCGAGTGGTAAATCGCGCATTATATTATCCATTGAAGATAAACACGTTCGAAACATAACGAACTCCTCACAGCATATATTTCTGCAAGGGTAATAATGACAAATATAATAAAAATGCAGGATGACAGCCAAAAAGGCGATGATGAAGGCAATGGCACGGGTCTTGCTACAAAAGTTAGACCCAAAACAAAAAAACCAAGTCTATATCGCGTACTTTTGTTGAATGATGACTTTACACCAATGGAATTTGTTGTTCATGTGTTGGAAAGGTTTTTTTCAAAAACAGGTGACCAGGCAACTCAAATCATGTTGCATGTTCACAATAATGGCGTTGGAGAGTGTGGCGTCTTTACATATGAGGTTGCGGAAACCAAAGTAACCCAAGTTATGGACTTCGCTCAAAAACACCAGCATCCGCTACAATGCGTGATGGAAAAGAAATAAAACAGAACGGAAAAAGAATTTGCCATCTTTTACAGACAGCCTAGAAAAAGCCCTTCATAAGGCCCTCACCTATGCAAATGATCGAGCGCAGGAATATGCAACGCTTGAGCATTTATTGCTAGCGCTTACAGACGATGAAGATGCTGCAAGCGTAATGAAGGCCTGTAATGTAGACCTTAAGGTTCTGCGTGAAAATCTTACAGATTATATTGATACGGAACTGTCAAACCTCGTGACAGGTTATAATGAAGATTCAAAGCCCACGGCAGGATTTCAGCGTGTAATTCAACGAGCCGTCATACATGTACAATCATCCGGCCGCGAAGAAGTGACTGGTGCAAATGTCCTGGTAGCGATTTTTGCCGAACGTGAGAGCCATGCAGCTTACTTCCTGCAAGAACAAGATATGACGCGCTATGATGCGGTGAATTTCATTTCACATGGCATCGCAAAAAAAGCTGGCGGTTCAGAAGCAAGGCCAGTCCGTGGCATAGAAGAAGAACAAGGCCAAATGGGCGAAGAGGAACAGCAAAACAAGGCTGATGCGCTCAGCAGTTATTGTGTGAATCTAAACGAAAAAGCTAAAGCTGGCCGCATTGACCCGCTTATTGGCCGTGTTGAAGAAGTGAACCGAACCATTCAGGTTTTGTGCCGTCGCTCAAAAAACAACCCGCTATATGTAGGTGACTCTGGTGTTGGTAAAACAGCCATTGCTGAAGGCTTGGCAAAACGCATTACTGAAGGTGATGTGCCAGAAGTCTTGTTAGAAAGCACAATTTTCTCCCTTGATATGGGTACCCTCCTCGCGGGTACACGCTATCGCGGCGATTTTGAAGAGCGCTTAAAACAAGTGGTCAAGGAAATTGAAGAAACGCCAGGCGCAGTACTTTTCATTGATGAAATTCATACTGTCATCGGCGCAGGTGCTACTTCCGGTGGCGCAATGGACGCCTCTAACTTGTTGAAGCCTGCTCTTTCATCAGGCACAATCCGCTGTATTGGTTCGACAACTTATAAAGAATACCGTCAGTTCTTCGAAAAAGACCGTGCTCTTGTTCGCCGCTTCCAGAAAATTGATGTCAAAGAACCATCCATCGAAGATGCAATTGATATCATGAAAGGCTTAAAGCCTTACTTTGAGGACTTCCACGCTGTCGAATATACAGATGAAGCAATCAAGGGGGCGGTCGAACTTTCATCACGCTACATCAATGACCGTAAATTGCCAGACAAGGCAATTGATGTGATTGATGAAACAGGTGCGTCGCAAATGTTGGTGCCTGCTGACAAGCGCAAAAAGAAAATCGACATACAGGAAATCGAAGCAACCATTGCAACAATGGCACGCATTCCACCCAAAACGGTTTCAAAGGATGACGTTCAAGTTCTGTCAAACCTCGACACACAGTTAAAGCGAGTTGTTTACGGACAAGATGATGCCATTGACGCATTATCTGCCGCCATTAAACTTTCTCGTGCTGGCCTCCGCGAACCTGAAAAACCAATTGGTTCTTACCTGTTCTCAGGCCCAACGGGTGTAGGTAAAACAGAAGTCGCAAAGCAATTGGCAAGTTCGCTTGGCGTTGAGCTTCTACGTTTCGACATGTCTGAATATATGGAGCGTCACACAGTATCGCGTCTCATAGGTGCGCCTCCAGGCTATGTTGGCTTTGACCAAGGTGGTCTTCTGACTGACGGTGTTGATCAACATCCACATTGTGTTTTGCTGTTGGATGAAATCGAAAAAGCCCACCCTGACCTTTTCAATATTTTGTTGCAGGTCATGGATAATGGCAAACTTACCGATAACAACGGCAAGTCAGTTGATTTCCGCAATACAATCATCATTATGACAACCAACGCTGGTGCAGCTGAGGCACAAAAATCTGCAATTGGTTTTGGCTCAACAAAACGCACAGGCGATGACGAAGAAGCAATTAATCGCCTCTTTGCACCCGAGTTTAGAAACCGCCTTGATGCAATTGTACCGTTTGGCACGCTCCCAACACCGGTCATTCATAAGATTGTTGAAAAGTTCATCATGCAACTGGAAGCACAGCTTGCAGAACGCAATGTAACTTTTGAACTTACAAAAGATGCGATTAGCTGGATTGCCAAAAAAGGCTTTGATGACAGAATGGGTGCCCGACCACTAGGCCGTGTTATTCAAGAACACATCAAAAAACCGCTCGCAGATGAAGTACTCTTTGGAAAACTGCAAAAAGGTGGCACGGTTAAAGTTAGCCTCACTAAGGATGAATTGGGCAAGGAGAAAATTGCACTGGAAAGCATTGAAGACAAACCGGTCAAAAAACCTTCAAAACCAAAGACAACCAGTAAGGCAAAAGCAAAGCCTGCAACCAAGTCTGCTGCAAAACCAAAAGCAACGCGCAAACCACCTGGCAAGCGCAATGGTGGCGGTGGCGCATCAGTACCAAAGGTTCCTCTCAAAACCAAATAAGCATTATTAAATGGCAAACTCTCAAAGGCGTTAGGAAACAGTTCCTTAACGCCTTTTTGTTATTTTGCGTAAAATTTTAATGACTTGGAAAAAGCCATGAACTGGAAAGCCTCGCTTTGCGAACGAATGCACCTTAAGCCTACTGAATTTTTTATGGGTCTAATTTCATTATCTGCGTTGATCGTAGATATTGCTCTTGTGCTATACAAAGGCGTCAAACTGGATCTTCCAGGCTATGCAGGCATAGCAATTGTTGGCTTCCCAATGATTTTTGTTGGACTTTATTATCGTATGAGCGAGCGTAGTGAACGCATAGCCTCTGCAATGATTTGCTCAGGAATATTTATTTTATTTTCAGCCTGCCTATCGTTGTTTAACTATCTAATGTTGCCGTTAAACCGCCCAACAATAGATGTTTCCATTACAGCAATTGACGCGATGCTCGGCTTTAACTGGCCTGAAGTCATGGCTTTCGCTGCTCAATATCCAACAGTCGTTTTCATCATGAAACTGGCTTATCTCAGCACTTTACCACAATTGGCAATTTTGGTTGTTATCCTGGGTTTATCCGGGCGTGCGCGTGATCTTCATGTCATGCTGACATCCGTAACAATTACTGCAACATTGACAATCTGTTTTTGGGGGGTATTTCCAACGCTTGGTGCAAAGTCTCTATACAATGTATCACCAGAAATATGGCAGATAATCAATCCGCCCGTAAACCGTGAGTATGCACTTGAGTTAATCAGGGTTGCACGCGAAGGTGCACCATTCATAACACCATCAGAAATTCGTGGCTTAATCGCCTTCCCTTCTTACCATGCAGTCCTTTCATTCACCGCAATGTACGCTGCATGGAACTTGAAGATTGCCGGACCAATTTATTTTGTGATTAATCTGCTGATACTACCTGGCATTTTCATTCACGGTGGTCACCATTTCATTGATCTTCCTGCAGGCTTCCTGATGTTTGCCTTTGGCACATGGCTAGCACGACGCGCAGTCCATGATGACTATGTGAAATACAATTTACCAAGTTACATCATTGCAAGGTGAAACATAAGTTTACCGCGCTTCATGCTTTTACCCTCTAATGGACAAGTTCCAGCCTGATTGCAGTCTCATTCCGATAGGAAAATGCTTTATCAAAAAAAGCATTCTTAAGGGAGAAGCAAACATGGAACATATCAAACAACTTAAATCCATTAGAGATGAAGCACTCACCCGCTTGCAAACCAATCCTGATTACAAGCTTCTTACTTCACTCGACAGCCTGATTGTTGAACTTGAAGGTGTAAATGCCCTAGCAGAGCTGGCAGAAAAAAGCGTTACGACTACCACAACGCCAAAACCTGCGAATACCAAAGACAAAGCAGATACGCTGGATGCAGCCTTTGACAAATTGAACACAGCAAAAAAAGCCAATGGTTCAGGCGGCAGTGTCGTTGATTTGTCAGAAGAAATTAATGGCGGCGTTTCTCTTAGTTAAGCGCCATGCAAAACACAGTGGCTATCTCATAGATAGTCACTGTTATATACCTAATACCCCTGCTCTTCTTAACTCCATATCAAACAGCGTAACTTCGTCTTGCGAAAGACGCACATCGCGCGGATATAAGGGGGCATTCCTATCAAGATTAATAGGACGCTCAAACCCCTTTGTAGTATCAACAAAGTGGCTAACGCCATCCGTTCCATATTCATTTTTGAAGCCCTGCATGACAGCATCAATATATGATTGAAGCAATGCGCCATCATTGCTGGCGCCTTCAACTTCATTGGCAATATAGACATATATATCTTCAGGCAGTTCTACGTTGGAGGAGACTTCTAATTGTTCATGCTCCAACTTATGGCGCGAATAACCTTCTTCACGCTCGTCAACCAAAGGCAAATTTTCCAGCAAGTCCAAAACAATCATGCCTTTGATAGTACAACTCTCATCGCGATGAATCGATAGTAATGAGATATGATTATCAAAAATTGCGGTAGATCTCGCCTGCCAGTGACGACTGTATCCTTTGAGGCTTGCAGGCAAAATTTCGACATATGAGGTTCGCAAGGTGTGTTTATTCACAAGCGATCCAAATCCGAAATAACCTACAAGCCTATCACGCATCAAATCAGCTTTCCTGGCGCTTGCCATCCACGACAGTATAACTTGGCGCATACATGGTAACCAGTTCTTCTGCCGCCGTAGGATGCACTGCCATGGTACGGTCGAAATCAGCTTTCGTCGCTTTCATCTTCACTGCAATACCTAGCGTCTGAGCCATTTCACCTGCCCCATGCCCCATGATATGCAAACCAACCACAACATCTGTTTTCGCATCAACGATTATTTTCATCAGCATTTTTTCAGAAGAGCCAGAAAGCGTATTCTTCATCGGCCTGAAATGCGCACGGAAGACATTCAACTCAGAATATTTCTCACCAGCAGCTTCTTCACTTAAGCCTACCGTTCCAATTTCTGGTTGAGAGAATACTGCAGTAGCAATCAATTCATGATCAGGCTTTGTTGGATTGTCTTTAAACTCTGTTTCAATCAAACACATTGATTCATGAATGGCGACAGGCGTAAGCGCCATGCGGTTCGTAACGTCCCCTACTGCCCAGATGTTATCAACATTTGTACGCGAATAATCGTCTACTTTGACAAACCCTCTCCCGTCCATCGCAACACCAGCAGCTTCAAGACCAAGGTTGGCAGTCATCGGATCACGCCCAATCGCAAGCATAACCTGATCAGCCTCAATCGAAGTACCATCAGATAACGTCACAGTTTTAACGCTATCTTTTTTGCCTTCAATCTTGTTAAAGGTCTGCATCAAACGAACATCAATACCCTTCTCGATCATTTCTTCGTAAAGAGCATTGCGCACATCGTTATCAAATCCACGTAGAATTTGTTCACCACGATAAACAAGGGTCACTTTGCTACCAAGTCCTGCGAAAATACAAGCGAACTCAACCGCAATATAGCCGCCACCTGCAATAACTACGGATTTTGGCATCTCTTCCAAATGGAACACTTCATCTGACGTGATACAAAGTTCATCACCTTCGGCACCAGAACTGCGCGTTGGTGTGCCACCAACTGCAATCAGGATTTTTTCAGCAGTCACAATTTTGTCTTGAGCCTTAAGATATACCTCATGTTTGCCACGCAGTTCCGCACGGCTATTAATGATGTCAGCCTTATTATTAGCAAGCCCCTTTTGATAAAGGCCTTCCAGACGTTCAAGTTCATTGTCTTTATTTGCGATAAGGGTTTCCCAGTCAAAATGACTTTCACCAACACTCCAACCGAAACCTTTTGCCGCTTCAAACTCTTCTGAAAACTGGGAGGCGTAGACCATTAGCTTTTTAGGCACACACCCTCTTATGACACATGTACCACCCCAGCGATATTCTTCGGCAATTCCAACACGCTTACCCATGCCAGCGATTAATCGCCCTGCACGAACACCGCCTGAACCACCACCTATTACAAAAAAGTCATAATCAAATTGAGCCATAATATTACCTAAACAAAAAACCCGGCATTAACGCCGGGCTTATATATAGTTGTGAAGTGTAAATTTAACCAGCTTATTGTAGGCCGGCTTCCTTCAACTTTTCCTGAACTTGTACACTCATGTCACGAACAATACCTTCGCGCCATACTCTGGAGACTTCATCGACTTCTCTAAACAAGTTAGGGGTTTGTGTCAGAAATTTAATCCCTGTCTCGCTTGAAAAGAATGTCTGTATGGATTCAAGTTCTTCTTGTGTGAACTTGTTTCCGTAAATCGTTGCAACTTCATTTTCCAGCGGCCCACGACGTGGCGCAAGTGAAATGGCAACTTTATTTACAATGTCATTAATCTCAGATTCGATATCAGGACGGCTTGCAATCAAACCAGCCTTAACGAAAGTTGCAACTTCAGGCAAAATACCATCAAGGCGGTCAGTTGCACCTGTTGCTTCCATAGCGCTACGTGCTGCCTTGATATGATCTGCACTAATCTCTTGCGCATAAACACTTCCTGACCCAAAAGCCATGAGGCATATAACTGCACTAGCAATGCCAGTTTTCATTTTACGCTTAAAAGCGATTACAGATTTCATTTAGGATATTCTCCATCAAAATTTATTCTTATAAATTACCCAACTGTTTAACACCATCAGGGCTTGCAAGAAATACTACCTTCGCGTAGCCCAAAAACAAGCCATGTTCAACCACACCTGGTATTTCAAGCAATTCTTTCGAGAGTGCTGATGCGTCAGGAATATGGCCAAAAGAAGCATCAAGGATTAAATGGCCTCCATCTGTTTCAAAAGGAGACACTTCTCCGCCTCTCAAGGTAATTTCACCTGACAAACCAAGTTTTGAAGCAGTTGTGGATATCGCATTATAAGTTGCTGCCAATCCAAATTTATTTACTTCGATTGGCAGTGGGTATGCGCCCAGAGTATCAACCAGCTTGCTTTCGTCGGCAATTACCGCCATTGCCTTGGAAGCATGCGCAACGATTTTCTCTCGTAAAAGCGCACCGCCGCCCCCTTTGATGAGTTGAAATTGCGCATCTACTTCATCGGCACCATCGATTACCAGATCAAGTTCAGGCATTTCTTCAAGAGTTGAAAGTGGAACACCAAGCTCATCACACAAGTTTTTGGTTTTAATTGAGGTAGGCACACCTATAATTTCAAGCCCACCTTTAACTTCGTCAGCCAAGAGCCTTATAAACTCATCAGCAGTAGACCCAGTTCCAATACCAAGGCGCATTCCGTCTTTTACCAAAGACAATGCAGCGCGTGCTGCTTCAATTTTCAATTCTACGCTCATGAAGTGTGGTCTCGGCTGCTATATAGTGTTATCGCCAAAACTAGCATGTGAAAATTTGATTCACTATTGATATTCTTTCGTTTTCAACAAGGTATGCGCCCGACATGAAATACAAGCTTATAATTTTTGATTTGGATGGCACTTTGGCAAATACTGCCCCTGACCTGCTTGGAACGCTTAATCGCATTACAAAGTCATATGATCTTTCTCCGCTTGGTATGAACCAGTTCGGTCAAATAATTGGCCATGGCGCAAAAGCAATGATCAAGCGAGCATTTGAGATAAACAA
>CALAIO010000134.1 GCA_937923355.1 uncultured Rhizobiaceae group bacterium
GGAAAGATTAAAACGACTGATAGAATTTTCATAAGATTCAGACAACCAGAACTGCGCCAACTCATCGAAAAGGCGCTTCGGGATAAGGTTTCACTGACAGGTGAATACCATGAACCCATTCCAGACGATAAGTGGTTCGCAGTCGAGATTGCACCAATTTTTGACCACGATATGAGACCTTCGAAACCTCACTATTTACTGGGTTTTCACGATCTCACAGAAGCCAAGAAAATTGACCAAATGCGGTCAGACTTCATTGCCAATGCCAGCCATGAGTTACGCACACCGCTGGCATCTTTATTGGGATATATAGAAACAATCAAAGGTCCTGCACGTAAAGACGAGAAAGCAATTGATAGATTTACGGATGTCATGCTTGATCAAGCGCATCGTATGACAAGGTTGGTCAATGACCTTTTGTCGTTAAGTCGGATTGAAATGCAGTCTCATATGAAGCCTTCTCAAGTCATTGACTTAAATGAAGTTGTAGCAAGCGTGGTTGACTCACTTGAAAGCGTTGCAAAAAGCCTGAATGTAAAAATAGAATTTAATAGCATAGGCACAATAAACATATTGGGTGACAGGGATGCACTTTTGCAGGTTTTTGAAAACCTAATTGAAAATGCCTGTAAATATGGCGAAGAGGGTGGAAAAGTCATTGTCTCGCTCGACCTTAAGGAAGCGAATAAAAAAGTTACCGTATCCGTTCAGGATTTTGGGCCTGGTATCGCGCTAGAGCATCAGCAAAGAATAACAGAACGCTTTTACAGGGTCGACGTTGCCCGTAGTCGGGAGAAACAGGGCACAGGATTAGGGCTTGCCATTGTGAAACATATATTGAACCGTCATTCAACGAAGCTTGGCATTGATTCAAAGCCAGAAAATGGTGCTCGATTCTTCGTAAACTTTCCAGTTCAAGACACACTTGATAAATAATATGTTTATGGTTTAATTATCTTCATATATTTCAAGCACTTAAATTGTCACAAAAGTTAATTATAAAAACTGTAAAACATGCTCAACAGACAAAGTTCTGTTGTTGTATGAGCAATGAAACCATTGCCAAATCCTTATCTTGAATAGCTCTTTGCTGGAGATCAAAATGAAACTTACAAAAATTATGGGCCTAGTTGCAGGTGCCGCACTTCTAACAACAACTGCGATGGGTTCAGCGCATGCGCGGGACCAAATCCAGATTGTTGGTTCATCAACAGTGTTTCCTTTTTCAACATCTGTAGCTGAGCAGTTCGGTCAAAAAACATCATTTAAAACTCCAGTAGTTGAATCTACCGGTTCTGGCGGTGGCATGAAGCTATTTTGTGCAGGTGTTGGTGAAGGTACACCTGACGTCACAAATTCTTCGCGCCGTATCAAGGAAAAAGAATTTAAGCTTTGCACTGAAAACGGTGTAACACCTGTTGAAGTTAAAATTGGCTTTGATGGCATTGTAATGGCAAATGCAAAGTCCGGTCCTGTACTTGAGATTACACGTGAACAAATTTTCCGCGCTCTTGCAAAAGAGTTGCCAAATGAAAAAGGTGAAATGGTCGCCAACCCAAATAAAACTTGGGCAGACGTTGATCCATCCCTTCCGAATATCAAAATCGAAGTACTAGGCCCGCCACCAACATCAGGAACACGTGACGCATTTGTTGAAATCGCGATGGAAGGTGGCGCTAAAAAGATTGATACTCTTGCGGCTCTTCGCAAGGAAGACAAAAAAGCTTTCAAAAAAATCGCTCATGCAATTCGTGAAGATGGCGCTTATGTTGAAGCGGGTGAAAATGACAACCTAATCATCCAAAAGCTTGAAGCAAATAGTAATGCCTTTGGTGTGTTCGGGTTCTCATTCCTTGATCAAAATGCTGATAAAGTAAAAGGCGCAGTTGTGAACGGCGTTGAACCAGAATTTGAAAACATTGCTGCTGGTGATTACCAAATTTCGCGCTCTCTATTCTTCTACGTCAAGAAAGAGCATGTTGGTGTTATCCCTGGTATCGAAGAGTTTGTTACAGAGTTCACAAGCGAAGATACTTGGGGTGAAGACGGTTATCTTTCTGATAAAGGTTTGATCCCGTTGCCAGACGCTGACCGCGAGGCAATTGCTGCATCTGCAAAAGCAATGGCGCCAATGTCGTTCTAATCCACAATTTATACCGCCCGAAGTGCATTTTCTTCGGGCGGCATATGTTTTTTTCAGGTAAGCGTCTACCACACGTAGTGGGAATAAAGACTAATTGGGGAAGTTTCTGCAATGGCTTTGTATATTCTGGGCGCATTATTATTCATTGCAATAATCGCATTTGTTATTGGTCGTGCCAGAGCTGTTAGCGTTGCTGGTAATGACATTTCTTCACTTCACTCCCGCCCTACTTACCACGGCGGGTTTCTTGCTATTTGCTCGGTTGTACCAGCTTTTATTCTTACAGTAACATGGTCAGCTTTTTCAGGTAGGGTTCTTGAAAATTCGATATTAAGCCGTTTTTCAGATACTTTGACAGGTATAGGCCCAGCACAGATACAGGCCTTCCTGCGCGACGTACGGTCACTTTCAGAGGCTGGTGTGGAAAACGCTGGTCAGATTATTCTCAGCACAAAAGGTACTTTCAGAGAGCAAGCAATAAATGCTGCTGAAATTTACACTTCCAAAGCCGCTTCATATGACACATGGTTATTGGCCGTTGTAGCTGTAATCGTTTTTGCAGGGTTCGTTTGGGGTTATGCTCAAATAAAGCCTGTAAAACGCAATAGGCACTTTGTAGAAAAGTTCATTACCATTATCTTGGTGGCTTGTTCCGCAGTTGCTATTTTAACAACCATCGGCATCGTATTTTCACTGATATTTGAATCAATTCGCTTTTTCCAGAAAGTTCCGTTTTTCGATTTTCTTTTTGGGTATCACTGGTCTCCTCAAAGTGCGTTCGAAAGTGCTGGCGGTACAACACTTGCAGATGATAATTCACGTATCTTTGGTGCAATCCCGCTCTTTACAGGTACATTCTTGATTACGTTTATCGCAATATCAATCGCTGCTCCATTGGGGCTTATGTCAGCAATTTACATGTCTGATTATGCTGGTCCAAGGTTCCGCGCAATTGCAAAGCCCATCATGGAAATTCTGGCAGGTATCCCAACGGTTGTTTACGGTTTCTTTGCGGCACTCACCGTTGCGCCAGCTATCAGAGGCTGGGGAGAAAGTATTGGTCTTTCTGTTTCCTCTGAATCAGCTCTGGCTGCAGGCGTTGTGATGGGCATCATGATTATCCCGTTTGTTATGTCCTTGTCTGATGATGTTATCAATTCAGTGCCGCAATCTTTGCGTGATGGTTCTTACGCCATGGGTGCAACGAAGTCTGAAACCATTCGAAATGTTATTCTGCCCGCTGCGCTTCCTGGTATTGTATCTGCGCTGCTTTTGGCGGTATCGCGTGCAGTCGGTGAAACCATGATTGTTGTCATGGCTGCAGGTCTTGCCGCAAATCTCACCATCAATCCGCTTGAAGCTGTAACGACTGTAACCGTACAAATTGTAACGCTTCTGGTTGGCGATCAGGAGTTTGACAGCGCGAAGACACTAGCGGCCTTTGCGCTTGGTTTGGTGCTTTTCGTCATTACGCTTTGTCTCAATGTCATAGCGTTACGCGTCGTGCAAAAATACAGGGAACAATATGACTGATATTTCAAATACCTCTGTAGGCTCTGTAAAGACCGCTAATTTTGAAGAGCGTCGTTCTCTTCAGAAAAAGCGCTATGCAGCAGAAGTGCGCTTCAAGTTTTTGGGCCTTGGTGCCATTCTTGTTTCTGTTGGCTTTTTGGTTTTACTGCTGACCACAATTGTTGGGAATGGCATTCCTGCGTTCACTTATAATTATGTAAAGCTGCCGATTGATCTAACAAAAGTTGACGCGACAAAACCTGAAGAGGGTGATTATTCAAAGCCCGTTAGAGCAGCAATCGCTGAGGCTATGCCATATTTGTCGGGTCGTAAAGGAAAACGCCTCGCCAGAGGTCTTGTGTCAGGTGGCGCTGCGATTGATCTTCGTAACGAAGTTATTGGGAATACAGAACTTGCAGGGCAAAAATCTGATATTGGGGTTCCTGTATCTGATTTTGCAGACCTTTACCTCAAAGGTCTGACAGCCAAGCCAATTACAAGTTCACCAGAAGCTGCGATTAAGATTTCGGATGTTGAGGGAACTGTAGACATCTCTTTAGACGAAAATGTCTTTACTGGTTTTCTGGGGCGCGTAAAAGAAACCATTAGTTCGGAAGCTGCCCGTCTAAACACTCGTATGGCAAATTTGCAATTAAGCCTTGATAATCAAAGAAACATTGCAGAAACTTCAGAAAACCCGCTTGCTGTAGCTAATGCAAAAGAATCTATTACCTCTCTTGAAAGCCAATTGTCAGGCTTTAAAGCGAAATATGATATGCTCATTCAGCGTCGCGATAATACAACTTCAAGAGAAATACTCGATAGAAGCATGCCGTCTCTCTTACTGCGCGCTGGTGGCGGTGTAATCAAGGTAACCGAGGTAGAAGGAACATCTGCCAAAGGTGAAGTTATTATTCCACTTGCAGATAAGACAAGTGCTTC
>CALAIO010000135.1 GCA_937923355.1 uncultured Rhizobiaceae group bacterium
GGCATTCCGAAAGAGCACTTCCACTTATTCTTGAAGGAGTGTGAATGGAGGTTCAACTACAGGCCAGTTGCAAACTTGCGTAAAGTATTGGAACAATGGTGGTTCAAGTAAAAATGAAACCCTTATCTATGTCAGCCCCATTTATTAATTTACTGATACATATAATTAATTACATTATTAAAATTTAATTCCTCACCTCAAATACTGCTACGTATTTAGGATTATTTATCAAAAGCCTGCATAGCTTGGGAATGGGCGAAACTGAAATGGTACTCGTCCTTCTATACGGTCGCGGCTGGGAGCTAATCCGAAACGCGCTTTGTAAGCTCTACTGAACCGCGCGCTTGAGCTAAATCCGCTGGCAACGGCAGCATCCAATATAGGTAGTTCTATTTGTGTGATTAAGCCTCTTGCACGATCCAACCTGACATCAAGATAATACCTGACAAGTGATGAACCAGTATGTTTTTGAAATATGCGGTTAAGCTGACGTTGAGATAATCCCACTTTTTTTGCTATTGAACCAATTGGTAGCGGCTGCTCCAGGTTTCTTTCCATGATGATGATTGCTTCACGCAATTTTACAGGCGCTGAATAGCCTACTGGTTCGCGCGCACTTGGAAGTTGCTTCCTCACCTGCTCGCAAACCGCCTGCAAGCAACGCTTTGGCGTGAGGCAATTCACTTGGTAGATACAGGCGTTGCTAGTGTCGAAGATATTGATAAAGCCGCATGGTCAGGGCCAGGCTAAAGATGGGCAGCGATGGGACCTCACATGCTTTTCCATCTTGGAGCAGGTGCTGGTGGGTTGGAAGAATTTTGTAATCGTTACACGCCAAGCTTTCACCGTTGGTGGGATGACTTGGGTGAAGTTACCTTAAACGAAGAACTAGCCCAAAAACTAAGCAATGGTGTGAATGAAGAAGCTTCCGGAAAACAGGTTGAAGATATATCTCAGACAAGAGATGAACTCATATCTGCAATGTTGATTGCTACCCAAAACATTCGAAGCTAATAATCTTGCGAGCTGTATGCTATTCACTTATTTTGGTTGATAGCTGAATTGCTTTATCAGTTAGTTCCAAGTCGTCATTTGAATGGGCTAAAGATGGGTAAGTTTTCCCAGGTGATTTGAATATTCCATTTTCTCTAAGAAGTTTATTGAACTTACTGTTTATATCTGTGTCGGCTTTCATTACATCGCGATAATTACGAACTTTTGTATCTGTAAATACAATATCAAACAGCGTTTTATCGCCAACGATTTGGTGGGCAATACCTGCAGCAGAAAGATGTTTATCAAACATAGACATCAAACTGCTACCAACTTCTCTTAGGGGATCGTACATTCCTGGACGTCTTAAAATTTCAAGTGTCTTAAGCCCTGCTGCAGAGGCAACCGGGTTTCCTGAGAGTGTCCCCAATTGCATGAGCCAACCATCTTGACCCACAACCTGTTTGTCGAAGTGATCCATAATATCTTTGCCCCCAACAATAGCGGCAAGTGGAAATCCGCCACCAATCACTTTGCCCAATGTGGTTACATCAGGTGTGACGCCATAAAGTTCCTGTGCGCCACCATAAGAAAAACGAAAGCCTGTAACGACCTCATCGAAAATCAAAACAACACCATGTTTGTCACATTCTTCGCGAACAGTTTCTAGGAACCCTGGCTCGGGTGGAATGATACGTTGTAAAGGTTCAACAATGATGCCAGCAATTTCATTTCCATGTTCACTCATAAAGGAACGAAGGAAATCAATATCATTAAACGGTGCTGCCCAAACGCTATTACGCACCGCTTCAGGAATGCCCGCAGAATCTGGAACTGACTGCGGAAAATTCACAAGCTTGGATGGGGCAAGGCTCATCTGAGCCTCAGCGCTCATGCCGTGATAGCCGCCTTCGAATTTCAGAATTTTCTCACGGTCCGTAAAGGCGCGCGCAAGACGCATGGCATACATATCCGCTTCACCGCCTGTAGAGACATAACGTAATTGCTCTGCGCAAGGGACAGCTTTGCAAATTTCCTCTGCCAACTCGATACCCAATGCGTTATTTGCAAAAAATGTCATGCCTTTGGGTATCTGTTGGAAAATTGCTTCTTCAACTTCTTCATTGCCATGGCCAAGTAACATCGGACCAGAACCGATTAAGTAATCTATATATTCATTGCCATCTTCATCCCAAACACGTGAGCCTTTACCCTCTCGAATGATGATGCCCGGATCAAAATTACCAAACCCCGCAGCTGGCAAAACTTCTTTTGCTCGTGCTTTCCATTCTTCCTGAGTGTGAATTCGGTTCATTTTATTCGCCTATTCAATCATTGCGATTGGTTGCCTTAATACATCCAGATCAGGCGTTATGCCCAGACCTATGCCTTGGGGTGGTTTTATGATGCCGTGAGCTCTGGCAGGTGCATCAGGTGCTATGCGGGGGAAAACGTAACCAGAAAGATCGCATGTATTAAGCATGAATTTTGTATCAGTGGATGCTGCCAAATGCAGAAGCGCTGCTGTCGTAATGTCTGATCCCCAAGTATCTTCGATGCACATTTTAACCCCCATATGAACACACAAGTCTCTTGCCTGCCGCGACTTTGAAATGCCGCCAAACTTGGAGAGCTTAATCGCAACAGCATCCATACAGCCCATTTGATAGCCTTTCAAAAGGCTTTCAATATCATGCGCGTTTTCATCCAGTTTCATGGGAAGCCCGGTTGATCTTTTAACTTCTGCGCATTGCTCAATGGTTTCGCAAGGTTGTTCCAGCATGATATCGAGATGTGCGACTGCGCGCGCAATCCTGGTTGCATCAAGCCGTGTTGCTCCACAATTCCAATCCCCATACACAAGTGAACCAGCGCCAACCGCTTCACGCACCTTAATCAATCGCTCAACATCATTTTGCCAATTATTGTCAGCCCCCAGTTTTGCCTGAAACTGCCTAATTCCACTTGCATAAGCTTCTTTTGCAATTTCAGCCATTTCATCCGGATCTATACAGGTGATTGAATGATAGAGCGGCAATTCTTCCTGACGTTGACCACCTAATAGAGCATGAATTGGAAGGCCTGCTTTTTTTGCCGTGATATCCCAAAGGGCCATATCAAGTGGGGATTTTGCGTAAACGTGCCCAATTAAATGCGCATCAAGCTTTGCTATGACTGCTTCTGGACCTATTGGATTTTGCCCCAATAGCACTTCAGCCATTTCACTGACCGCTGGCAAAACACCATCTGCATAGGCAGGCAAATAATGCGGTATCGGGCAAACTTCCCCCCAGCCTGAAATATCTTCATCTGTATCAAGACGAAGCACGATGCTATCAACCGTATCACACGTTTTTCCACCGGCCATATAATAGGCTTGATGACTGGTCAGTGGAACTTTCCAAAGTGTGATGCGGTTTATTTTCATGCCCCAGTCTCGTAGACTGCTATAGGATCACCCAATGCGCTTTCATCAGGTTCAACGCCAAGGCCAGGAGTTTCTGGCAAATGAAGATGCCCATTCTTATTTCTTGGGCCGCGACCCGATGCAATATCAACCGTCAACATGTCCTGACATGCCCATACCGCAAAGCAGTTATCGTCCGGTATGGTAGC
>CALAIO010000136.1 GCA_937923355.1 uncultured Rhizobiaceae group bacterium
TTCGCATACCCAAGGAGCCATGATAGTTGACTCCATTTCTGAAAGAAATTCATCGCCCATTTGTTGGGCAATTTTCTCACTGCGCTCTTTTACAGCGCACAGGCCATATTCTATAGCTGTTCGTCTATGTAGTGCTTGAATGTAGTTGATATTTGCTAGCGAGTTCAAAGAGTTTCTCCGCATAATTGTTCACTATTTTTCCAAAAATAAGAAAACTGTGATTTAATGTCAAAAATGACGGCACTTTAATCAAATCTTTTCGCGACAGGGTTTTGCGACACTCAACCTATTGAAATCATTGTATCTGAAAAATCGTTGCAAAAAGGGTCATTTACAAATCAAACAACCACTACCCATCCATAGAATTCAACTCATCCAGCTTCGGCATGGACACTGTCGAATAGCCTGAATCTACAAAGTGAATTTCTCCGGTTACGCCCGAAGATAAATCAGACAATAGATATAGCCCTGAGCCGCCTACTTCTGAAATGTCGACGGTACGGCGTAGGGGTGAATTGCGTTTTTGATAGTTAAACATTGCGCGCGCATCAGAAACGCCAGCGCCTGCAAGGGTGCGAACCGGGCCTGCAGAAATCGCGTTTACACGAATGCCTTGTGGGCCGTAATCGCTTGCCAGATATCGAACACTTGCTTCAAGCGCTGCCTTGGCAACGCCCATGACATTGTAGTTTGGCATGACACGAGAAGCACCGCCATAGGTGAGTGTCAACATCGAGCCACCTTCATTCATCATGGCAGCAGCACGTTTAGCTATTTCGGTAAAAGAGAAGCATGAGATAACCATCGTTCGGGAAAAGTTCTCGCGTGTGGTATCCGCATAAAGACCCTTAAGCTCATTCTTGTCTGAGAACGCAATCGCATGAACGAGAAAGTCTATATTGCCCCATTCTTTTTTTAGCGTATCAAAAACTGCATCGACAGAAGCAATATCCTCTACATCGCAGTCCAAAAGCAGGTTTGAACCCACACTGTCTGCCAGCGGTTTTACGCGTTTGCCAAAGCCTTCGCCCTGATAGGTAAAGGCAAGTTCAGCGCCCTGGTCAGCAAGTTGTTTTGCAATACCCCATGCAATTGAGTGGTTATTTGCAACACCCATTACAAGGCCGCGTTTGCCTTTCATTAAGTCACCCATAATCTCAGTTCCTTAACCGTTGTAGCGCTGAAGCGCGAGCGTTGCGTTTGTGCCACCAAAGCCGAATGAATTGGAAATTACTGTATTGAGTTCTGCATTGTCGACGCGCTCACGAATGATATTGATATCCGCAAATTCCGGATCAAGCTCTTCGATGTGCGCACTTTCTGCAATGAATTTATTGTTCATCATCAACAGACAATAAATAGCTTCTTGAACACCTGTCGCGCCCAGTGAGTGACCCGTAAGAGATTTGGTTGCAGAGATTGGCGGGCATTTGTCGCCAAAGACTTCGCGAATTGCGCCAATTTCTTTTGCGTCCCCAACTGGTGTCGATGTGCCATGTGGGTTGATGTAATCAATCGGATCATGAACGGTATCAAGTGCCATTTGCATGCAGCGAACTGCACCTTCACCGGATGGAGCAACCATGTCACTGCCATCAGACGTTGCGCCATAACCAATAATCTCACCATAAATTTTTGCACCCCGTGCCTTTGCATGTTCCAGTTCTTCAAGAACCAACACGCCAGCACCACCAGCAATTACAAACCCATCGCGGTTTGCATCATAGGCGCGTGATGCTTTTGAAGGCGTGTCGTTGAACTTGGAAGACATCGCACCCATGGCATCAAAAAGGTTCGACATCGACCAATCAAGATCTTCCGAGCCGCCAGCAAAAATAATGTCCTGCTTGCCCATTTGAATGGTTTCATAAGCATTGCCAACACAGTGATTGGATGTTGCACAAGCAGATGTGATTGAATAATTCACACCCTTAATTTCAAACTGTGTACAAAGCACAGCGGATGCGGTTGAACTCATCGCCTTGGGTACAGCCGTCGGTCCAATGCGCTTTGGTCCTTTTTCACGGGTGGTGTCAGCAGCCTCGAAAATAGTCTTTGTCGAAGGTCCGCCAGAACCCATGATGATACCTGTTCGCGGATTAACTACATCGCCAGTTTCAAGCCCTGCATCTTGGATGGCCTGCTCCATGGCAATGTAATTCCATGCGGTACCCTTAGCCATAAAGCGCGATGTGCGTCGATCAAGCACTTCGAAAGGATCAAGATCAGGTGCGCCTTGCACCTGACAACGAAAACCATATTTCACATGATCTTCAGCAGTAGCTATGCCTGACTTGGCTTCTCTTAAAGAACCAAGAACCTCTTGGGTATTATTACCAATGGATGAGACAATGCCCATGCCTGTTACGACAACGCGTTTCATGTTTCTGTTCCTTATAAACTTGCTTTAAGAGGCTTTTTCTTTTGAAAGACCAACTTTAAGATCCTTGGCTGTATAGATTACCTCACCATCGGCCTTTAACCAGCCATCGGCAATACCAAGAACAAGACGACCACGCATGATGCGTTTGAAATCGATACCATATTCAACCAGTTTTGTAGTGGGCGTAACCATGCCTTTGAATTTAACTTCACCCGTTGAGAGCGCCATGCCGTAGCCTTCGCCACCGGACCAACCAAGGAAGAAACCGGTTAACTGCCACATGGCATCAAGGCCAAGACAACCTGGCATGATTTCATTGCCAATAAAATGACACGGGAAGAACCATGCGTCTGGTTTTATATCCAGCTCTGCGCGAACCATGCCTTTGCCATGTTCGCCGCCTTCTTCTGAAAGTTGGGTAATACGATCAAACATAAGCATGGGTGGTGCAGGTAGTTGAGCGTTTCCTTGGCCGAAAAGCTCACCTTTTCCACATGCGATTAATTCTTCATAGCTATAACTTGTTTGGCGTTCAGTCATGTAAGCCGTGCCTCTTTAAATGGTATTTCAATATGCTTCGCAATTATTTACCACATGCGTTTACACTCTGCCAAAGGAAGAATTGAACTTTTGTGGAGAAGTTTGCAAAGACTGTTCATACAGACACATTATATTGACGTTTAGGTCAATATAATGTGCTTTTTATGCGATTTTGTCTCTGCATGTCGCACTTGCGTATAGAGCGTCAAAATATTATATTCACTTTAATAATGAGACTTAATATCAAGTGGCCTAGAATGTTTGACAGACTTGAAAACTTGGATGTGACTTTGCGAGAGGCAAATTTACGCCCCACCCGTCAAAGAATTGACCTTGCGCGTTTGCTTTTTTCCAAGGGCGAACGTCACGTATGCGCGGAAACA
The DNA here is from genome assembly GCA_937923355.1 of uncultured Rhizobiaceae group bacterium. The sequence goes on from CALAIO010000136.1 coordinate 3,307, forward strand.
TTGTTTGAAGAAGCACGTGAGGCGGGTGTTATGGTTTCTCTGGCAACAATCTACAATACCTTGCACCAGTTTACAGACAGCGGTTTGCTGCGAGCAATTACAGTAGATTCAAGCCGCACATATTTTGACACGAATACAGGTGACCACCATCACTTCTATCTGGAAGAATCCAACGAATTAATGGATATGCCGGATGGCTTTGTTAAAGTGGATAATCTGCCAAAGCCACCAGAAGGCTTGGAAATTGCAAGTGTTGATGTTGTCGTGCGTGTGCGCCCGACATCCAAAAACTAATTATTCCTCAATCAGTTCATCTGGGTAAACACCCCAGACATTGGCCTTGCTGACATAGCCATCGCTATTTCCAATGGTTAAATGGCAGAATTTCTCACCACAATAATCTACCTGCGCAACGACTCCTGGTTCAATTTTAGCAATTGTGGAGGACGCCGGATCGCTTTTTGATTTTAAATCAGCCAGCCCTTTTTGCTTGTCAGATTCCCATGGATTTATGATTGCTGTGCGTTTGCCTGAAAGCAGGGAATGCAACATCCATCCTTCATTGCCTTCCGCATCACGAACCTTCCGCCAATTATCAAATTCCTGAATGATTTCGATAGGCAGGCCTTTTTTCTTGTAAAGCCAAGCAACCTGATATTTGCCACCTGGCCCAACACGCATGTTTGCCTTGCCGGATTTCAGGCTGACAAAACGAGGGATAGGCAGGCCGGTTTTTCCAGTTGTGGTAGATTGTGCATTGGCTACAGGCGTCAAATTAGGAAGCGCAAGAAAGCTTGCTGCCATTAAACCCAAAAATGATTTTGAAAATAGTTTGGACAAATTCACCTCATTTCTCCTGTAATGTCTTGTAAACGAAAACCATGGCTTTTGTCTTGCCAGTCTTGCCTTATAAATATATCTAATATCTTGATATTCTAAGACGGTTAATACCGCGTCAACATTTGGCTATAAGTCATAATCGGAATGAAAAATTATGAGCAAAAAGAAACCTGTCGTCATAGTAACTCGCAAACTCCCTGATTCTGTTGAAACCCGGATGCGTGAATTGTTTACAACGACACTCAATTTGCAAGACAAAGCCTTAAGCGAAGCACAATTAATTGAAGCGGTTCAAACTGCTGATGTCCTGGTGCCAACGGTTACGGATAATATTGATGCAGCCTTAATCGAAAAAGCTGGCCCGCAATTAAAACTGATCGCAAATTTCGGTAATGGCGTGGATAATATTGATGTAGCGGCAGCAGCTAAAAAAGGGATTACAGTCACCAACACGCCTAATGTTCTGACAGAAGACACGGCAGATATGGCAATGGGTTTGATGATTGCTGTCTCAAGACGTTTTGTGGAAGGCGCGCAAGCCATTAACAAAAATGAATGGCATGGTTGGTCGCCGACATGGATGCTGGGCAATCGTATTTGGGGCAAGCGCCTGGGCATTATCGGCATGGGTAGAATTGGTACAGCAGTCGCAAGACGCGCCAAGGCGTTCGGTCTTTCCATTCATTACCACAATCGCAATCAGGCAAGCGGCGGCGTAGAAGACGAGCTGGAAGCAACCTATTGGGACAGCCTGGATCAGATGTTGCCGCGCGTTGATTTCCTATCAATCAACTGCCCTTATACAACAGAAACATACCACATGCTTTCGCAAGAACGCTTGGCTTTGATGAAGCCTGGTTCTGTCATTATCAATACAGCACGTGGCGAAGTAATCGACGAGAAATCTCTAATTCTGGCAATTTCTCACGGCAAGATTGCAGGAGCGGGTTTGGATGTCTTTGAAAATGAACCGGCTGTAAGTCAGGACCTCATGAAGCTTGTCAAAAAAGGCAAGGTTGTTGTTCTACCTCGCATGGGTTCTGCAACCAGAGAAGGTCGTGTTGAAATGGGCGACCGTGTTCTGATCAACATCAGAACCTGGGTGGATAGTCACCGCCCACCAGATCGCGTCTTGCCAATTGATGCTTGATTGGAGCTGAACTTATGAAAGCCATCACCTTTGGCTCTGCAATGATTGATATCATTACAGTCGTTAGCTCACAGTCTATTGAACAGCTTTCGCTTTCAAATTCAAACCGCCAGTTTCTACTTGTAGAACCCGGTCGAAAAGTCGAAGCAGAAACCATTACCCGTCATATCGGCGGCGGTGCGCTTAATACGGGAGTTTGTTTTTCGAAATTGGGATGTGAGGCCAGCCCTATTGTCAAAATGGGCGATGATGTTCCGCGTGATTACATCGTCAAAAACTGCACTGATCATGGTTTAAACATGGACAGAGTTTTAATCGACGAAACCCAATCAACCGGTTCTGCCGTGATGATTGCAAGCCATGAGAAAAACGCTGCAATTTTCACCCAGCGCGGCACCAATACGTCGCTTGTTCAATCGGACCTTGATGCGGTCAAGCAGCTGGAAGCCGATATTGTGCATGCAGCACCGCTTAGTGGTGACTCGGCCGATATGCTTCCAATTATTTCTGAAATGGCAAAATCTGCGGGTGCATTTTTCTCTTGTAATCCAGGTATTAAGCAAATCACAACGCGGGCAAATACGGTGTTATCTGCTGCAAAAAACATGTCGCTGATTTCAATTAATGAGGTGGAAGCTGCAGCAATGGTGCCAAGTCTTTCTGCGCTCAATGATAGTCTTTCATGGGCAACGCCTGCGAAAAACGATCCTGCCATTCATGCGCAGGATGTCGAGATTTGTTTAAAGCATTTTTGCGAAATTCTTCATGCCCAAGGGCCGCAATATATTCTGATTACCCACGGATCAAAAGGCGCTTATCTTTATGATGGCGAAACGCTTCACCATCAAGATGTAATCAAAACAACTGTGGCAGGAACGGCTGGCGCGGGCGATTCATTCGTTTCAACCTTGGCCTGGGGTTTGCGTTCTGGCCATCCAGCTCAACAAGCACTCCTACAAGCAGCTCATAATGCTTCTTCCGTGGTTTCATTTGTGAATACAACTGATGGTTTGTTAAGCGCGGATGAGTTGATGAAGCGCGCCTCATCCTGAGTTTGTCGAAGGGTTAAGCCCCCGTTGAGCCAAAGCCACCTGAGCCTCGATCGGTTTCACTGGCAAGGGAACCTTCTGTGATTTCAACTTGCATCACGGGCGCGATTACCATTTGTGCGATGCGCATGCCGCGTTCGATTTTGAACGTTTTCTCACCGTGATTAATCAGTAGAACCATCACCTCGCCCCGATAATCAGCGTCAATCGTGCCAGGGGTGTTTAGGCAGGTAATGCCGTTCTTATAAGCAAGTCCTGAGCGTGGGCGAATTTGCCCTTCATGGCCTTTTGGAAGTTCCATCACCAGACCAGTCGGCACGAGCAAGCGCTTGCCAGTTTTCAATATCAGCGGTTCGTTCTCGGGAACAGCTGCGCGTAAATCCATGCCCGCTGCATCTTGCGTTTCATAGGATGGAAGCTCCAACCCTTCAGCATGTGGCATTCGGATGATGTTTAAGGTGCTCATCGTGGATCATACGCAAACTCCAGGCGGTTGCCGCCTGGTTCATTGATAAAGAAATGCACTTTTGGCCCTGCACCAGAAAATTCAGGTGAACATTCAACGGCCACATTAGGCCAATCCTTGATTTTTGCAAACGCCTCATTGAGTACTTCTTCTGTCGGCACCTTAAAAGCCACATGATGAAGACCGATATTACCTCTGCGATCAAAAGCAATTGGCGTTCCAGACTTGACCTGCCAGATGGTCAAAACAGATGCGCCATCTGAAATAAACTTGGATGGATACTCAGGCTTGCCGCCCACCTCTTTCCAGCCCAGACAATCGGTGAAGAATGAAACAGTTTTATCAAGGTCTGCGACGGTGAGACCTAAATGGTCGATGCCTTGGGTGAGTGCGGTCATGGAGTGCTCCAGAATGGGTAAGAGGTCAGCGCTATCATACTTCGATTGTTTCCACTTCGAAATGTTTAATAATCTCATCGACAAGTTTTTGCGCCACATCTTGTTTGTTCATTTGCGGCCAGCTTTCAATGCCGGATTTTGTCAGCCGTTTTACGGTGTTTTGATCGCCACCCATAACACCGCCTTCCGGTGAAACGTCGTTCGCGATAATCCAGTCCGCGTTTTTGCGCTCCAGTTTTGCTTTCGCATGTTTCTCGAGATTTTCAGTCTCAGCCGCAAACCCGATGAGCAGGGAAGGTCGCTGTTTATGATGTCCCAGGCCTTTGAGGATATCCGGATTTTCGGTGAGCTTCAGCGACGAGGGGCCTTTGCCGTTTTCCTTTTTCATTTTTTGATTCGAGGCATCGACAGAGCGCCAGTCCGCAACCGCCGCAACCATGACCGCAATGTCAGCGGGTAGAGCAGTTTCGACTGTTTTCTGCATTTCACGCGCAGTTTGAATATGCACGGTCTCGCAATTTTCGGGCGCTGGTATATCAACCGGACCAGAGACCAAAACCACCTCTGCCCCTGCATTGGCAAGCGCTTCCGCGATGGCGTGGCCTTGTTTGCCAGATGAGCGATTGGCAATATAGCGTACTGGGTCAATCGGTTCATGCGTTGGGCCGGAAGTTACAATCGCCCGTTTACCAGTCAGAGGTTTTGGCGTGTTGTCAGGCACAAGCAGGTTGCCAATCGCGCCCAAAATTTCCATCGGTTCAGCCATGCGGCCAACGCCTGCTTCTCCGCTTTCAGCCATTTCGCCTGCGTTTGGGCCAATGAAATGAATGCCGTCGGATTGAAGCCTTGCGAGATTTCTTTGCGTTGCAGGATGCGACCACATGAGTGGGTTCATGGCGGGGGCGATTAACACGAGCTTATCCGTCGCCATCAAAACCGTCGAGGCAAGATCATTGGCATGTCCTTGCGCCATCTTCGCCATCAAGTCTGCGGTGGCAGGTGCAACGACAATCAAATCCGCCTCACGCGAAAGACGAATATGTCCGATATCATGTTCATCATCACGGTCAAAAAGTTCTGAGAAAACTTTATCATTTGCGATGGCTGAAACGGAAAGCGGCGTCACAAATTCCTGCGCTGCTTTCGTCATGACGGGGCGAACAGATGCACCCCGTTCTCGCAAACGACGAATGAGATCCAGACATTTATAAGCAGCGATGCCTCCCCCAATAATGAGCAATATACGTTTCTTGGATAAATCAATGTCATCACGTAATCCCTCACCCTGAGCCTGTCGAAGGGGAAGGGTTGGTCTTGCACTTGCTGACCTTGTAATTGAAGGCTTATCAACCTCCCCCAACAAAAGCCTCGCTTCTTCCTCCATCGAATTGCCGTTTTTGGCGGCGCGTTCGCGAAGAGCTTGCTTTGTCTTTTCATCCAAATTACGAATGGTTATACTGGGCATGAATGCTCCCATTTGATTGCATTGATATCATATATAATTAAAAATTGATTGCATTGCAATCATATGAATTGTCTTGTAATAGTCTCATTTTCCGTGTATTGCGTAAGTACCTGATATTTTGCCGAACTACTGACTAGTCTTGCGCCCTTCACATAGAACCGCGCCCTACCACGATTACTTCCCAAAATTGACGACAAAGGCGCTCCCACTCAATACCGAGTGTGAAGTCTATTTTAAAAAGGAAAATACTCGTGACTAATGGCACAGTAAAATTTTATAACGACCAAAAAGGTTTTGGTTTCATTCAACCTGAAGATGGCGGCACAGACGTATTCGTACATGCTACAGCACTAGAGCGTGCAGGCATGTCAGGTCTTTCAGAAGGCCAAAAAGTTGCTTTCACAACAGCTGTAGACCAGCGTTCAGGCAAAACAGCAGTGGACACAATCCAGGCTGCATAATTGAACGTTTAATTTAAATTGCACGTAGACTGAGCATAAGCGAAGGATGCGCAAAATTTAAATCACTTATAAAGGGTGGCTCTGCTGCCCTTTTTTATTGGGTAAATTTTGGTTCCTTTCTCGGTTTTTCTACCTCCCCCTTGAGGGGAGGTTGGCGAACGTAGTGAGCCGGTGGGGGTATGAACTTACATCGCCGCATGTGATCCCCCCTCTTGAAGTTTCTAATGACTTAGCAAGCTAAGCCAAAGAAACTTCATTCTCCCCCTCAAGGAGGGAGAAGACGTGCATCATCATTCACTCGCCCATCTCTGAACGGTGTTATCCAAATCTCAGCGAAGCAAATCCTTTTGATTTGTTCGCCAACAAACAACTAAACATGCGGAGTTCTCAGTGGAGAGCCTCTAATGTTTGTTTGTATGGTTCTCAACCGAGAACTCCACGCAGAGATTTTTAGTACCGCCTCCCAGGATAAATCGTGGGGGTCCAGCCTTCTAGGAGGGAATGCACCC
>CALAIO010000137.1 GCA_937923355.1 uncultured Rhizobiaceae group bacterium
GTTTTTGGAATTAATCGCAGGCGTTTCACTTTTCCATGCGTGAGCAGCAAGTTCATCTTCTGAAAGTGGCCGCGTAACGATAATCTGACTTTGCAATGGAAGGGCTCTTGCGCTAATGGATTGATGCAAATCCTCTGGCATGAAACCATTGCAAGCAACAATCACTTTCTTTGCTCTCAAGCTGCCCTGATTGGTCTCAAGTACATGCTCACTATTTTCTTTACGCCAGCGGATGACCTTGCTGTGCGAATGCAAAATTGCACCATGGTTTTCAGCAGCCCGTGCCAACCCCTGACAGTAGCGAAGCGGATGCAATCCGAAGGAGGGAACCTGTATCATTGCTCCGTGCTGATGCGGCGCATCATAATGTGTTTCTCGAAACTCATCCTGAGAAATCATGCGGCAATCAATGCCCAGTTTTTGGGTAAACAGATCACATTCGTCTTTCAACGCATCATAATGCGCAGGTTTTTCGGCAACAACCATCTCACCAATACCCTGTTTTTGAGCATCAATATTTTCTTCTTCAAGAATCGATTGAACCAGTTCAACCGCCTCAACCTGTGCACGGTAGTATTTTTTGGTTTCCTCTAGGCCGAATTTTTTAATTTGCTTTTCTGCGGGGATGGGGGTGCCACCCATGGTGCAGAACCCGCCATTTCGTCCTGATGCACCCCAACCAATATGACCAGCCTCCAGCACGCGCACATCAATATGATAGTCTTTTGCCAGATGGTAAGCACTTGATAAACCAGTGTAACCCCCTCCAATAATGGCAACATCGCATGTTTCATCTGACTGCAATGGTTTCGGATTTGGCTTGAGAGTATTGTCAGCAGAGGCTTCCCACCATGAAGGCTGTGGTTTTTCATATTCATATAGACTTTTATCAAATAAATTTTGAGAAAACATTCCGTTGCGTAACATTCTTCTGTGTTGTAATAATGCTTCAGTATATGACATAAGCCCAAAGAGGGACTTATGTCATTGTGGTTCAGATGATATTATGTGCCACAAATTAGGGTCTAAGCAGAATAAAGTATAGTACGAGGTAGGGGTATGTCGGGTTTTCTTGAAAATCTAGCTCATTTTGGTCGAAAATTAAGAACTCAATCCACTAGAGTGGTTTTGACGGGTAGCTTATTGGCTTTGGCTGCCTGTAACAGCAGTTCTAATGTTCAAAATGGTTTGCCAAATTCCACTACGGCTCCGATTGATCAGGTAGTTCAAACCCTTACGCCAAACCCTAAGGGTGAAGTGATTGGCTCTGGCAATGTCAGGGTGGCACTTTTGGTCCCCACAACAATCCCGGGCGGTGCTGCTGCTGTTGCAAAAGAACTGCGCAATGGCGCTGCCATGGCGATGCAGGATTTTGGCGGTGGTCGTATTCAGCTTGTTGTTAAAGATACAAAAGGTCAGGCAGCCGTTGCTCAAACAAAAGCAAATGAAGCCATTAGCGAAGGCGCAACCTTGATTTTGGGGCCATTGTTTGCAGCAAATGTAAGCGCTGCTTCTGGCATCACCTTGCCGGCTAACGTCACAACTTTGGCATTCTCAACAGACACAAGTGTTGCACGTCGCGGCGTATATCTTTTCTCTTATACACCGCAAGAAGACACAAAGCGCATTGTTTCCTATGCGGGCTCTTTGGGTCGTCGTTCGATTGCTGCCTTTTTGCCAAACAATGCTGAGGGTGCCTTGCGTGAACGTGTCTTGCGTGAAATGGCGGGCAAAAGTGGCCTCTTACTGAATGTCATGAAATATGACCGCACCCCAGCTGGCGTGGATAAAGCGGTTCTGGAAGGAGCCGGTGTTGTGGCGACCTCAGATAGTATTTATGTGCCGGAAGGTGGGCCAATTCCGGCTTTGATCTTGGCAGGTCTAAAGCGTAATGGCGCAAAAATTTCAGAAAAAACCATTCTTGGTTCTGGCAACTGGGAAACCGTGAAAACCAGCGATCCGGTTGTAGCTGGTGCTTATTATCCTGGTCGCGATATTTCAAAGTTCAATGAATTTGCAACCCGCTATCAATCAAAGTTTGGCGCACGCCCCGGTGTAAACGCAGGCCTTGCCTATGATGCGGTTACGCTTGCAGCAGAGTTCGTGCGTCTAAGAGGCGATGGTAAAACAGCATTTTCAACCAACACCTTTGAAAATCCAAACGGCTTCCAAGGCGTAAACGGCGCCTTCAGAATTCGCTCAGATGGAACAACCCAGCGCGGCCTAGCGATTTATCAAATCAGAGGCGGCAAAGGCACGCTGGCAGAACCAGCTGTTTCGAGGTTCTCGCGTGCTGGGGGGTAGTTTTAATGGCTGGCTAAATAGCGGGTGTGCGGAAGAAGTGCCACGTTAGTATCTAGCTCAATAATTACTAAACTATGTTGTCGTAAATTGACGAATTATAATTTCAGTTAGCAGTAAATATGATCTACTAAAAGATTTATATCTTTATCAAACTTAAAACCTTGATACACGCTGCAAAGTATGAGGATTATCATACTCTCCATAAAACATTATTTTCAGCACATGATTGTTATCAAGTTTAACTTCGTCATATTTTGGAGCATCAGAACCATAGATAACCTTCATACGATATGTCTTAGGGCTGTTAGCTGTAAATGAAGGTGACTGACTTGTATAGAATGGATAACCTAATCTTGTTTTCTTTCTAACTTTTTTGTATTTTCCATCTTCAGAAATAACGCCTAGTCTCATGAATTCTTCAAGGCTTCCTTTGTATTCTAATTTGTATCGCACTACCGTTTTAGCTTTGGCGCGTTCAGCAATTTTGCGAACACACTGCCCAACTTCATTAGCTTCAAAATATACTACTTCTTCAGTATTATTGACACCAATATCCAAGCTTAATTCTGTATTGCCATCATTACCAGGCGAACGAATTGTAGCACCAAAATTTGATACAAGCCCGATATAGTGTATTCTTTTGTATTTTTTACTAAGATTTGCTCTTGGGTTAAGTTTTATAATATCGTCAAGTTCACAATGTTTATAATCTTTTATGATAATTACTTTGAATGTACTTTTCAGTAATTTTGAGTTAATAGTAGCTCCATAGGCAATGTTATTAATTAATAAAAATAACATCGTAAAAGATAGTATTCTTGTTCCACTTTTTATCATTTATAACCTCATTACAGTAATTTACTATTACAGAAATACTCTGAATAATATGTTATCAAATAATATTAATGTTTTGGATGTATGTGGACTTTATATGAATGTCGCCTATGGAATATTTCTGCATCAAGCTTTGGTCACTTTATCCAGAATGCAGTCATTAGGTTTTAAAATTTCAATAACTATCTTGGCTCATCAACAGCAATCCGCCCTCATACCATACTAGCCAAATCAGCCACAACCGCATCCAGCAGTAAAAACCCTTTTGGCGTTGCTCTTAGTCTTCCATCGTCCAGTGTTTCAATCATATTGAGATTTTCAAGGAAGCTGATTTTTTCTGGTTCAAAGCCTTGGTTC
>CALAIO010000138.1 GCA_937923355.1 uncultured Rhizobiaceae group bacterium
TCGATAAAACCTATATAGGATATCCTTTTGTGCATTGCAACATTTTTTTGTGCGTCGCACAAATTATTCTTTAAAAATCGCATGATGTGCACTTTTTGCAACGTACCAATGCATTCTAAGCACTTGAAGTGCAACAGTTTACATGATTTGGTTGTAAAATAAGGAAAATGAGAATTTTGCATTTTCGCAAAGTGTTTTGGAACCTTTTTGGGCTTCGCTACATTTCTATTGTGTAAAATTATAATCCATAACGGAGATCGATTTGTCTAAACAATCACTAACAGCAGCCCAACTTCTGGTTAAGTGCCTCGAAAATGAAGGGGTCGATTATATTTTTGGTATTCCTGGGGAAGAAAATATAGCAGTCATGGATGCGCTGCTTGATAGTCCCATCAAATTCGTCGTAACCCGACATGAACAAGGTGCCGCCTTTATGGCCGATGTTTATGGCAGGCTCACTGGCAAGGCGGGTGTTTGCATGTCGACCCTTGGGCCAGGTGCAACGAATCTTGTTACTGGCGTGGCTGATGGCAATATGGATCGTGCACCAATGGTGGCAATTGCTGGTCAGGGTGCGACAACCAGAATGCACAAGGAAAGTCATCAGATATTGGATTTGGTGAATTTGTTTGAACCAATCACAAAATACAGCACACAGATCAGAATGCCGGAGATTGTACCTGAAGTCGTGCGCAAGGCATTTAAATTTGCGCAAGCAGAAAAGCCTGGCGCTTCTTTCATCGATTTCCCGGAAAACATTGCAGATATGGATGTTGGCTCATTAGTTCCACTCAAAGTGCAATCTGCGAGTGTGCCCAATGCAGCACGTGGCAAATGTCGTCAAGTTGCAGAGATGATTACAAAAGCGAGTAACCCGATCATTATTGCTGGTAATGGTATTATTAGACACAACGCATCTGACGCGCTTGTTGAATTTGCAGAAAGCATCAATGCACCAGTTGCGACTACTTTCATGGCAAAGGGTGTGATCCCCTCCTCTCATCATTTGAGCTTGGGAACAGTCGGCTTGAAAGCGCATGACCTTGTAGCTTTTGGTATTGATGATGCTGATCTAGTTATCTGCGTAGGGTACGACATGGTTGAGTATGACCCTGCGTATTGGAATCCCAATTATGATAAAAAAATTATCCATGTTGATGGCTCACCAGCAGAAGTTGATTCACATTATATTGTAGAAGCTGGTGTAATCGGTGATTTGAAAGATTCTATGGCGCGCATCGGCGCACAATGCGAACGCGAACCTAGTCCTGCTATGAAAGACCTTCGTCAGAAGATCTCCAAAGAGCTTAACGCCCATGCAGAAGATAATAGCTACCCTGTAAAGCCTCAGAAAATTATTTACGATATCCGTCAATGCCTTGATCCGGAAGACGTTGTTATTTCTGATGTTGGTGCTCATAAAATGTGGATGGCTCGTATGTTCCAGGCGGAGCGTCCAAACACATGTATTATTTCTAATGGTTTTGCATCCATGGGTATCGCACTGCCAGGCGCCATTGCTGCAAAACTTGTTTATCCTGACAGAAATATTCTTGCAGTCAGCGGCGATGGCGGCTTCATGATGAACAATCAGGAAATCGAAACAGCTGTTCGTCTTGGCTTAAACATAACCATCTTGATGTTCAACGATAATAAGCTCGGCCTGATCGAATGGCATCAGCTACGCGAATTTGGCCGCAAAAGTAACGTTGATGTAGGTAACCCGGATTTTATCAAGTTTGCAGAGAGTTTTGGAGCAAACGGATATAAAATTGAAAAAGCAGAAGACCTGCAATCCGTATTAAAAACTGCCATGAATGACGGCGGCGTATCACTGATTGATTGCCCCGTTGATTACTCAGAAAACATGAAACTGACTGAACGCTTGAAAAGCCTGAAGTCAATTGAAGACGAATAATAATTCAAATCTAATAAAGGTGTAAAAATGCACGCGTTTCAATTCCAAACCACCAAGTCCATTCTTTCAGAAGTTGGATCAACCTCAAAAATCGGCGGCATCATGGGTGACATGGGCTGTAAGAAAGTTGCTTTTGTAACAGATAAGATAATCCTAGAACTAGGCCTTGCAAAAGCGGCTTTAGACAGCCTCAAAGAAGCAAAAATTGATGTTCATGTAATCGATGATGTTGTAGCTGATCCGCCAGAAGAAATGATCCTGAAAGCAGTAGACGAATGTAAAAGCGCAGGCGTTGATGGCGTTGTTTCTGTTGGTGGCGGTTCTTCCATGGACACAGCAAAACTCATCGCCGTGCTTTCTGGTTCAGATCAACCCATCGCTGAAATGTACGGCGTTGGTCTTGTTAAAGGTGGTCGTCTGCCAATGGTACTTGCACCTACGACTGCAGGCACAGGTTCTGAAGTAACACCAATCTCGATTGTCACAACAGGCACGAATGAAAAGAAAGGGGTTGTGTCACATCAACTTTATCCTGACTGGGCGATTTTGGATGCTGAACTTACTGTCGGCCTTCCAGCTCATATTACAGCAGCAACTGGTATTGACGCAATGGTGCATGCGATTGAAGCATACACATCCAAGTTTAAGAAAAACATTTTATCAGACACATTAGCACGCCAAGCTCTAGACCTTTTAGGTGGTAGTATTCACACTGCTTGTAAAGACGGACAAAACCGCGAAGCGCGTTCCAATATGTTGCTTGGTTCTATGCTTGCAGGCATGGCATTTGCCAATGCACCTGTTGCGGCGGTTCACGCACTTGCTTATCCGCTAGGCGGTCATTTTAAAGTGCCACATGGCCTGTCAAATGCGCTTGTGCTTCCTTACGTACTAGATTTTAACATGGAAGGTGCATCACACCAATATGCTGAACTAGCACCAATCATCTTCAAGGACCTTGCTGGCAAGTCCGAAGCAGAAGCGTGTAAAGGCATGGTTGATGGTTTCAAGGCAATGGGTCCCGAGCTTGGAATGCAATCAAAGTTGGCAGAAGTTGGGGTTAATCATAATCACCTTCCAATGCTTGCAGAAGATGCCATGAAACAACAGCGCCTCCTCGTCAACAATCCTCGCGAAATGACTTACGAAGCAGCATTGGATATTTATACGCAGGCGCTTTAACAGGCGAATTTGGAGACAGGCATGAGTGAAAAAGACAATATGGATGGTGGCATGGATCAAATGTTCCAGATTTGGGAACAGGGTCAAAATGCTTTTTTCAAAGCCCAGTCAGAGGCTATGGAAACCTTCAACAAGTCTTTTGAGAACATGCCTGACTTTTCCAGTCAGATGAAACCAGGTGATAATTTTCCTACGTGGGATAATTTTATTAAAAGCTGGGTGCCCGACTGGGATCCAAACATCTTCACTAATCAATCCGGTGAGTTTTCAAATCAATTTACAAAATCAGGTAACGCTTTTATGGCTTTGCTTGAACCTGCAAACTGGACAAAATATGCACCTGAGCAATTGCGCGTTATTTTGCAATCGATTGCAGAAGGGCCAAAGTTTGCTGACCTAGCAACCCCACAACATGAAGCTGCAGAAACGTGGCGCGAAACACTGGACTACACCCAAGCGGCCGCAGATATGGGCAAGGTCATGCAAGACGCTTGGGTGCGCACCTATGGTCGTTTTAATAAAGATTATTCGATTGAAGATCTAAAAGCACCTAACCCAGAAGAAGCCATGAATGCTTGGCTTGGTGCAGCAAATCATGAACTTCTGGATACCCAGCGTTCGCCTGAATATATGGATGCGCAACGTCGTATGATCCGTTCCTCAACCGAAATAAAAGCACGACAAAAAGATTTGGCTGAAGCCTGGTCAGAAATGTACCAAATGCCAACGCGCACCGAGATGGATGACCTGACCAAAACTGTCCATGAGCTACGCCGTGAATTGCGCAAGGTAAAGCGCGAGCTTGCAAGCATGAAAGCTGACAAAAAATGACAGCGGTGGAGCCTGATGAAAAAGGAAAAACCTTTGAAGAATTAAGCCTTGCGCAAGAGGCATGGATACTTGCATGGCAGCAAATGTTGCATACAGGCGAGCGTATGTTGAAATCCAATGGTTTTTTGGGTGAAGTCAAAAATGAAGATGTTGCGATTGCAGAAACACCTGCTGATGTAGTTTTTGAAATCGATAAAGTACGATTGCTGCGCTACAGACCGCTTGCAAAAATTCGTACTGATATTCCACCGATGATTATCTGCTATGGCCTCTTTGGCCGCCAGACCATGATTGACTTACAAGAAGACCGCTCTCTGGTTCGCAATCTGCTAATGGCTGGCATAGATCTTTATGTGGTCGATTGGGGCAACCCAACCAGAGCAGACCAGTTTTTAAGTTTTGATGATTATGTTGAGCGGTACCTTGGCTCATGCGTCGAACATGTATTTGAAGCAAGCGGAAACAAGCCTGTAAACATGTTTGGCATTTGTGAAGGTGGCACGTTTGCAGCCATGCTGGCTGCCTTTAGACCAGAGCTTTTTGCAGGTCTCGCACTAGCCATAACACCGATTGATTTCCATGGAGACCAGGACAATTTCTGGCGTGGCGAGGGCTTTTTAAACTCTTGGGTTGGTAATCTTACTAAGGACGATATTGACCTTCTGATTGATACCCTCGGCATGCTGCCCGGTGAAATGACGGGAGCAATTTTTTCTTCGCTCACTCCCATTGCAAGCATGACCAAATACAATATTGGCCTTGCTAAAATGGAAGGCAATGAGGCGATGATGCTCAACTTCCTGCGTATGGAAAAATGGATTGCTGATCGTCCCGACCACCCAGGAGAAGCGGCGCGCCAATGGCTGAATGAACTTTATCGTGAAAACCAGCTCGTGAATGGTGAGTTTGAAATTTGCGGTGAGAAAATTGATCTTAAAAAAATATCCTGCCCAATTATCAATATTTATGCCGAACAGGATCACATCATCCCGGTGAGCTGTTCCAAAGCATTGGGACAATTCGTTTCCAAAAAGAATTATGAGGAAATTGGTTTCCCAGGTGGACACGTGGGTGTTTTCGTAAGTCGCAAGGCACAAGGTGTTGTGGCGGGTGGTCTCGTCGACTGGCTGGAAAAGAAACACGGCAAATCTGAAACAAAGAAAAAACAAAACCGCAAAAAGGCATAAGACAAATGGTTGATAAGGTCGTCTCGCTGGAAAACGCAATCGCTACCATTGGTGACGGTGATACAGTTTGTGTCTCAGGCTTTGTAGGTATTGGTACGCCAGAAAGTCTTTTGCGTGGTATTGAGGAACGATTTTTAACCCACCAGTCTCCAAAAGACATATCACTTCTATTTGCAGCAGCTCCGGGTGATGGCGCAGAAAAAGGGCTAAACCGATTAGCTAAACCCGGGTTGGTTAAACGCGCAGTAGGAGGCCATTGGTCACTCGTTCCAAAGCTTGGTGCGATGGCCGTTAAAAACGAAATTGAAGCCTATAATCTGCCACTTGGTTGTATCTCACAACTATATCGCGATATCGCTGCTGGCAAGCCTGGCATGTTTTCTAAAGTCGGTCTTCATACGTTCGTTGACCCGCGCCAATCCGGTGGTGCAATTAACGACATCACAACCAAACCCCTGGTTGAAATAAAAGAAATCAACGATGAAGAATGGTTGTTCTATCATTCGATTCCAGTTGATGTTGCCTTGATCAGAGGCACAACCGCCGACCCGTTAGGCAATATTACGATGGAACGTGAGGCACTTACGCTTGATATGCTTTCCATCGCCATGGCTGCCAAAAACTCAGGCGGCCTTGTGATTGCACAAGTTGAACGTATCGCTGCACCCGGCTCTCTAATGCCAAAGGAAGTTATTGTGCCGGGTAATCTGGTTGACTGTGTTGTAATCGCAGAACCGGATGAACACTTGCAAACCTATAAAACACCCTACGATCACGGGTTCTCTGGCCGCATCAAAAGTGTGGTTAGTGATCCCGTTCCGATGGAGCTTTCCGAGCGAAAAATCATTGCACGACGCGCGGCTATGGAGCTGCCCGTCAACGGTGTTGTTAATCTGGGTATTGGCATGCCAGAGGGCGTGGGTGCGGTTGCGAATGAAGAAAATATTATCAATAACATTACGCTCACAACAGAGGCTGGCGTTTTAGGCGGGGTTCCTCAATCAGGCTTGGATTTTGGCGCGGCAATTAATGCAAACGCCATCATTCAAACCAATCAGCAATTTGATTTTTATGATGGTGGCGGCCTTGATCTTGCCTGTCTGGGGATGGCTGAAACCGATCAGAACGGTAATGTAAATGTTTCCCGCTTCAAGGATCGCTTTGCAGGTGCTGGCGGGTTTATCAATATCTCTCAAAACGCGCGTAAAGTTCTCTTTGTAGGAACGTTTACAGCAGGTGGTTTGAAGATAAAAACAGGCGACGGCAAGCTTAAAATTGTTCAGGAAGGACGCGCCAAAAAATTCATTCGTGACGTCGAACAGATAACCTTCAATGGCAAGTTTTCTGCCGAACAAGGTAAAGAAGTTTTCTATATCACTGAGCGCTGTGTCTTTTCACTAACAGATAACGGTCTCAAATTAAGCGAAGTTGCACCTGGTATCGATATTGAAAAAGACATTCTGGCCAATATGGATTTCAAGCCGATTATTGATGAACCAGCCTTGATGGAAAAATGTATCTTCGAAACCAAAGTGATGAAACTGCGCAAGACCCTGCTGGAAATTCCAACGGTAAACAGACTGGTCTACGACAAACAACAGAATATTGTTTTTGCAAATATGAGTGGATTGGACATTGCAACAAAAGAAGATTTGGCAAAGCTTGATCGTGAACTCAACAAGTTCTTCAAATCTCTTGGACATAAAGTCAATATTGTTTCAAACCACGACGGAATTTCAGTTGCACCGCGTTTGGCATCAAAGTTTGCCAATCTATTGAGCCAGCTTGAATATGATTATTACCTAACCGCAACACGTTATACCACAAGCGCGTTCTTGAGACAGAAACTAGGCGAAGATTTGAAGCAGCGTTCTATTCAGCCACATATCTTCGAGACCAAGCAGGAAGCTTCAGATTATATTTTTGCCACGCGTGAAAACATTTAAATTAAATATATGAACCAACAATAAAAAACGGGCGCTACAAGAGCGCCCGAAATTATTTGGATAATTGATAAGCTTGAAGCTTAAGCGAACCACCAACGTTCTACGATACGTGAACCATCCATTTGGAAGTTGTTGCCTAATGTACCAGTGTTGGCAAGCTTTGTGCTGTGCGCGTCAACGTAGTTTGCATACATTGGAACAACTGTACCACCTTCTGCAGCCATAAGAGACTGCATCTCTGTGTACATTGTTTTACGCTTGGCAGTATCAAGCTCTGCACGTGCTGTAAGTAGCAATTCCTGGAAGCGTGCATTTTCCCATGAAGTGTCGTTCCACGGAACACCAGTTTCATAAGCTGTTGAGAACATCCAGTCTTCTGTCGCACGGCCTGACCAGTAACAAGCACACCATGCTTTTTTCAGCCATACGTTTGACCAGTAGCCATCATCTGGCTCCTGCACAACATTGATCTCGATACCAGCAGCTTTTGCAGATGCCTGATAAAGCTGAGCAGCGTCAATCGCGCCCGGGAAGGCAGCGTTTGCAGCTGATAGATCAACTTTAAGGCCAGAAAGACCAGCGTCCTTAAGAAGTGCTTTTGCTTTTTCTGGATCATAAGAGTTTTGCTCAATGTCAGAAGCAAAGTACTGGTTTGCAGGACCAATTGGGTGGTCGTTTGCAACTTGACCGTGGCCAAGAAGAACCTTGTCTACAAGCTCTTGACGGTTGATAGCATGCTTCAATGCCTTACGTACTTGAACATTGTCAAATGGTGAAAGCTTTGTTTGCATTGGGAATGTGTAGTGCTGGTTACCCGTCACTTCAAAGATTGTCACATTCGGGTTTGCTTTCATCAGTGCTTCTGTTTTGAAGTCTACGCGGTTAATCGCATCAACCTGGCCAGTCATGATCGCATTTTGACGAGCTGATGAGTCGTTAATAGCGATTGCTTCAACTTCGTCGAAGAAACCAGCTTCATCACCTTTGTAGTGATCCGCAACACGCTTCAATGTACAACGTACACCTGGATCGAAAGTTACAACTGAGTAAAGGCCTGTACCGATGCCTTTTGCAATAGCTTCATCTTCGCCACCAGCTGGGTACATCAAGATGTGGTAATCAGAAAGCAGGAATGGGAAGTCAGCATTACCTGCTTTAAGTGTGAACTTAACTTCGTGGTCGCTAACTTTATCCATTGCTGTGATAGCTTCAACGATCGGCTTGGCAGCAGATTTAGCGCCTTCAGCAGTGTGCATTTTTAGAGATGCAATTACATCGTCAGCACCAAATGCTTTACCATTGTGGAATGTTACGCCTTTGCGAAGCTTGAATGTCCAGGTTTTCGCGTCAGCAGATGCTTCCCAGCTTTCAGCCAATTCGCCTTTAAGCGAACCGTCAGCAGCAACTTCTGTTAGACAGTCAAATACAGCACCGTGTGCCATCATGATCATAAATGAGTCAGAATGAGTACGACCATCCCAGCTGTCTGATGTGTTTGCGCCAGCAAGACCAAGGCGAAGTTTTCCGCCTTTTTTTGCAGCTTTAGCCGGTATTGAAGTCATTGCCGTTGCAGCAGCTGCTGCAGCACCCGTTTTCAATACGCTACGGCGATCTAGATTAAAATTCATAGTTTTCTCTCTCCTAAGTTAAAAGATATGCGGACTTTCCCGTCATATTATTGCGCCACCCCTCCAAGCGTGGCGAAATTCTTATATTTTGCTGCTAGCAGCGTCTCCGATATTATCAACACCACGCTCTTCAAGCAACTGGTCAAGCCAATCAGGGTCCATCTCTGGAACCGAACTAAGCAATAAGTCAGTATACGCATGGTGAGGTGGCTTAAACATGACGTCTTTTGGCCCAGCCTCAACAACACGTCCTTCTTTCATCACGACCACTTCGTCGGCAATTGATTTAACAGTTGCAAGGTCATGCGTAATGAACATGTAAGCCAGATTAAATTCATCTTGCAGTTTTGCCAACGTGCGCAAAATACCTTCAGCAACAAGCTGATCGAGCGCCGAGGTGACCTCATCACAAATAATGAACTTAGGTTCAGCAGCAAGCGCGCGACCAATACCGATGCGCTGCTTTTGACCACCAGAAAGCTCTGACGGCAGACGATCAATATATTGATTGGGTTCAAGTTCAAGAATATCAAGTAGTTCTTCAACCCGCTTGCGTTTGGCAGTTCCTGTCAGCCCCATGTAAAACTCTACAGGACGGCCAATAATCTCACCAATCGTCTTGCGTGGGTTAAGAGCGGTGTCAGCCATTTGATAAATCATCTGTGCTTGTCGTAACTGATCTTTGTCGCGCTGACGGTAATCAGCAGGCAGTTCAACACCGTCAAACTCAACAGTTCCTTCAAGCGGAGGAAGCAGACCTGTTATACAGCGTGCAGTCGTTGATTTACCAGAACCGGATTCACCCACAACAGCAACTGTACGTCCTGCATGAATGTCAAAGCTCACATCATGCAAGACTTTGACCGTTCCACCACCATAAGCGGCTGTTACATTCTTGATGCTGACAACGGGCGTTTCATCCGCTTTTGCCATAGGCTTTTGTTTGCGTTCAAAACTGCGAACCGCCCAAAGAGACTTCGTGTAGTCTTCTTGCGGGTTTGAAAGCATCGTGCGCGTATCCGCCTCTTCAACCTCATCGCCTTTAAGAAGAACTTTAATTTTGTCTGCCATCTGCGCCACAACGGCCAGATCGTGCGTGATATAAATAGCGGCCGTATTAAATTGCTCAACAATATCGCGAATGGACGCTAACACTTCAATCTGTGTTGTTACATCAAGTGCTGTTGTTGGCTCGTCAAAGATGATCAAATCAGGACGACACGCCATCGCCATCGCCGTCATTGCACGCTGTAGCTGACCGCCCGATACTTGGTGGGGATAACGAAAACCGATATTTTCAGGATCAGGCAATCGAAGTTTGCGGTAAAGTTCGATACCGTCTGCCTCACTTTCATCAGCAGAAAATACATTATGCTGAACCGGACCTTCGGTATGTTGCTCCATCAAACGGTGAGCCGGATTGAAACTTGCCGCCGCAGATTGTGCGACATAGGCAATACGTTTTCCTAGCAGACCACGCTTTGTCGCTGCATCCGCATTGACCAAGTCAATTCCATCAAACTCAACAGAGCCGTTTGAAATGCGACAGCCATCACGCGTGAAGCCCATGGCAGCCAAGCCGATGGTGGATTTACCAGCACCCGATTCACCAATCAGGCCAAGCACTTCACCTTTGTGAAGGTCAAGGTCAATGCCGTTGACAATCTGGTTCCAGGTTTCATCTGAACGACCTTCAATTTTTAGGTCACGGATTTTTAAAAGGAGTTCTTGTTCACTCATAATTCTACTCCTTCAAGCCAGATGTTTTCTGAAGCATCCAGTCAACCACGAAGTTGACACCAACAGTCAGAAGCGCAATCGCTCCAGCTGCCATAAGCGGTAGTGCCGCAGTCAATGGACTGAACTGTGCGAAGTTAATGAACGCAGCCAGGTCTTTCACCATGGTACCCCAGTCAGCTAAAGGCGGTTGAATGCCTATGCCCAGGAATGAAAGCGATGCAATTGTTAGGAATACGAAACAGAAACGAAGACCAAATTCGGCCAAAAGAGGCGCGAAGGCATTGGGTAGAATTTCCTTGAAAACAAGATAGCCCAATGTTTCACCACGAAGTTTGGCCGCTTCAATATAATCCATCACCACAATATTAAGACCCACAGCTCGCGACAGACGATAAACACGCGTACTATCCAGTACCGCAATAATGAGCACCATATAGACAGTTACAAGGAAACCGTTCGAACCAGCCCATGCGGTTGCGATGGTCATCAGCAAAAGCGCAAAGATCAATTGCGGAATAGCCATCAATGCATCGACGACGCGAGAAGCAA
>CALAIO010000139.1 GCA_937923355.1 uncultured Rhizobiaceae group bacterium
AGCGGAAAAATATGGCCTGGACGGGAGAAGTCCTGAGCAGCAGAATTGGGATTGGCAAGGCCACGCACTGTTGATGTGCGATCATCGGCGGAAATGCCTGTCGTTGTGCCATGTTTGTAATCAACTGAAACTGTAAAAGCCGTTGCATGTGGATCATCATTATTGGCAACCATCGGGCTGAGGTTTAAACGATCAGCCTCTTTACGTGTCATCGGCGCACAAACAATGCCTGAAGTATGACGCACAATCATCGCCATTTTTTCAGCCGTACAATGCGCTGCCGCCACAATCAGATCACCTTCATTCTCGCGGTCATCATCGTCAGTCACAACAACAATTTCACCTGCCTCAAAAGCACGAATGGCATCTACAATTTTTTGCTGGTCGTAACTCATGACTATACTCTTCCAGTTTGCCCGCGGTGCATCAGATAATGATCGGCAATAGCACACGCCACCATGGCCTCGCCAATCGGCACGGCTCTAATGCCAACGCATGGGTCGTGACGTCCTTTGGTCATGACGTCTACTTCTTCACCCTTGGCAGTAACGCTTTTGGTTTTGGTTAGCATTGAGGAGGTTGGCTTAACGGCAAAACGCGCAACGACGGGCTGGCCTGTTGCGATGCCGCCCAGAATGCCGCCTGCGTTGTTGGATAGAAATTCTATTTCGCCATTTTCGCCCATGCGCATTTCATCTGCGTTTTCGACGCCAGTGATTTCTGCTGCTTCAAAGCCATTGCCAATTTCAACGCCTTTAACGGCATTAATCGACATCAGGTGAGAGGCGATATCTGTATCCAGCTTTGCGTAAATCGGTGCGCCGATGCCTGCTGGTACGCCTTCAGCAACGACTTCAATAACCGCACCAACAGATACACCGTCTTTTCGAATTTTGTTGAGATAATCTGACCATTCATCAATCACGCTTGCATCCGGGCAAAAGAAGTCATTTTGATTAACCTGATCCCAGTCCCACTTGTCGCGATTGATTTTCATAGTCCCCATTTGCACCATGGCAGCACGAACATTTAGACTTGGTACGACTTTTCTAGCCAAAGCACCTGCTGCAACACGCGTCGCAGTTTCGCGAGCAGAAGAACGACCCCCGCCACGATAGTCACGAACACCATATTTGAGGTCATAGGTATAATCCGCATGCCCCGGGCGATAGCGGTCCTTGATGTCCCCATAATCTTTAGAACGCTGATCTGTATTGCGGATCATAAGTGAAATCGGCGTGCCTGTTGAAATCATTACATCAGGGTTCGTCTCATGCGCCATCACACCAGATAAAATTTCAACCGCATCAGGTTCATTTCGCTGTGTGGTGAATTTGGATTGTCCAGGCTTGCGCTTGTCCAGATAGGCTTGAATTTCTGCAACTGTGAATTCAATGCCGGGAGGGCAGCCGTCAACGACACAGCCAATCGCTATGCCATGGCTCTCGCCCCATGTGGTAACTCTGAATAAATGTCCGAATGAATTAAATGACATAGATAAATTCCAATAATACTCATCGCTTTTTAGAGCAAAGTTTTGCAAAGGGAAAGCGCGAGAATGTCGCTAAAAACGGTTTTCACTACCTTTGGTGATTTCAAAGACTTCATCTTGTGGAAAGACAAAGGTTGCGGCTTCTTGTTGATCTAAACCTAAAAGGTGATATCGAAGCACACGCCCGACCGCACCATGAGCTGTCACAACGTAGGTTTTATCATCTTCAAGACTGGCATACCAATCCGCAATTCGAATTAACGTGTCAGCCTGACTTTCCCCATTATTAGGACGAAAGTTCCATGCGTTTTGCTTGCGACTTAAAAAGAGTTTGCGATTTGCAGTCTTGAGTTCAGGCTTGGTTTTACCTTCAAAATCGCCATAGGAGATTTCAATCAGCCGATTATCCATCGCGTATTGATCAACTGGCAAACCCATGGCAGCGCGGATAATTTCCATGGTCTCACGAGTGCGCGACAAGGGGCTTGAAATAAATTCAATACCTTTTGCTTTGCCTATTTTATCGAAAAGTTTTTCACCGTTATGTTTTGCCTGGCTTCGGCCAAAATCATTGAGCGGAATATCACGTTGCCCCTGAAAGCGCATTTCTGCGTTCCAGTCGGTCTGTCCATGGCGGATATAATAAAGTTTTGGACTAGCCAAAAGAACTGCTCTTTTCCGCTATTCTTTCACTACCGAAATATCGGGTGCATCCACGGCCTTCATTCCGACAACATGATAACCTGAATCCACATGATGCGTTTCGCCGGTAACACCGCGGGAAAGATCGGAAAGAAGGTACATGGTAGAACCACCCACTTCATCAATTGTAACTGTACGCTTTAGCGGTGAATTATATTCATTCCATTTCAGGATGTAGCGGAAATCACCAATGCCTGATGCTGCCAATGTTTTGATTGGGCCAGCAGAAACTGCGTTAACGCGAATGCCTTTGCTACCCAAATCAACGGCGAGGTATTTAACAGATGCTTCAAGCGCAGCTTTTGCAACGCCCATCACGTTGTAATGCGGCATGACTTTTTCTGCACCATAGTACGTTAGCGTCACCATGGAGCCGCCGTCGTTCATAATTTTTTCTGCGCGTTGGGCAACCGCAGTGAATGAATAAACCGAAATATCCATTGTTTTGCGGAAATTTTCTGCAGTCGTTTCAACATAACGACCCGTTAGTTCATCCTTGTCAGAAAATGCGATGCCATGAACAAGGAAATCAATTTTGCCCCATTCTTTTTCGACATTTGCAAAAACGGTATCGATTGAGGCCGGGTCTGTAACATCACATTCGCCTGCAACTATCGCGCCCAGTTCTTCGGCCAGTGGCGCAACACGTTTTTTCAGAGCTTCACCCTGATATGTGAGTGCAATTTCAGCGCCGGCATCAGCGCAAGCCTTTGCAATACCCCATGCAATAGAACGATTATTGGCAACACCCATAATGATGCCGCGTTTTCCAGCCATCAGCCCACTGGTAACACTCATTAAATTTTCTCCAAATGCGGTGTTTGTCTACTGGTAGAAAAATTCCTTGGTCAGCCCTATTAACCAGCAGTTTGTTAAACTTGGGTATGCCACAAGAGTTTTATCCTCGCAAGCAGGGTTTATTCTTGTTAAGACTTCATATTTTCAAAGAAAGTTACCAATTGTTTCAGGTCATCTTCAGGCAGTTGTAGCGAAGCCGATACAAGTAAGTCACCAAAACCACTGGATTTCTTCGGCAAACCCTTGCCTTTAAGTCTGAATATTTTGCCGGAACTTGTTCCAGAAGGAATATTGAGAGAAAGTTTGCCATCAACGGTTTCAACACCAACTTTACCTCCCAAAACGGCTGTTTTTAAAGGAATTGGAACATCAGTTCGTAAATCCACACCATCGCGCCTAAATTTTGCGTGAGATTTCATCACAAGTGTAATGAGCGCAGCACCAGGTTGGCGTTCGGGGGTGGACTTTCCCTTGCCCTTGAGGCGAATAACCTGTCCGTCTTCTGCTTCAGGTGGAATGGAAACAGAAATTTGCTTGCCATCAGGCATTCTTACGGTTGTTTTGCCACGCATGGAATCTTCTATGGTGACACCAGCCTTCATTTCCAGATCAAGGGAAGGGGCAGCCTGTCTTTGTTGCTGCTGTCCGCCG
The DNA here is from genome assembly GCA_937923355.1 of uncultured Rhizobiaceae group bacterium. The sequence goes on from CALAIO010000139.1 coordinate 3,644, forward strand.
CCCATGCCACCAAAAGGACTACCGCCGCCACGTCTTTGTGTTTGCGCGTTGCCGCCAAAGGCTGATCCAAAAATCTCACTCAGAATATCTTCTGCACCGCCACCAAAGGGGTTGCCGCCTTGAGGTCCACCACCACCAAATGGATTTCCGCCACCCTGAAACCCTGCAAATTTTGGTTTGCCTTCATCATCAATTTCGCCACGATCATATTGCGCGCGTTTTTCCCTGTCGCCGATGATTTCATAAGCTTGGTTTATTTCTGCAAACTTGGCTTGAGCACCTTTATTGTCAGCATTTTGATCGGGATGATATTTCATCGCAAGCTTGCGAAAAGCAGACTTGATTGCTTTTTCATCCGCAGACTTTTGTACTCCAAGTACGGAATATGGATTTGGCATTTTTCACCCTGAAAATAATGATTTTAATTTATATGGTAGCTTTTTCGTACAAGTTAAAGAGTAAAATCGGGTATCATTGCT
>CALAIO010000140.1 GCA_937923355.1 uncultured Rhizobiaceae group bacterium
TTCCATATATTGGCAGCATTTGGCTGACTGTAGAATGCGGATTCTTGTCAGGTACACCAGGCGGTAATAGTTACGGTAATCGTGGCGACAATCATTCAAGCTGCTCACCAAATGAGTTTGAGACCCAAGTGGAAGGCCATAACAATCTGGATGATCTCATTCAGCAACGTTTAGTTGAGCGCCAGCAGCAGCAGATTCCATCAATGCAGAATAATGCGAATACAGTACTTTCGGGCAATGGCAATCCGCTAACAAGCGAGCGCCCTGTGTTTGGTCGCCGTACTTAAAATTACACGAAGCACGCCCTTTTGGCGTGTTCTTAAATAACAAACGAAGCAGTTCCTTTTGAACTGTTCATAAAAAATGAAGCAATGACTATTGCATTGTTGACCAATAAAAAAGAGCGGGGAATTTATCCCCGCTCTTTTGGTTTAAGCTAATATGTTATTTATGGCCTATGCGCTGTAACGTTTTTTGACTTTCATAACGCGAGAATAAGACGCCTTGATTTGAGATGTTGTTATTCGACCCTCTTTAACCGCATCGGTAATCCAGCGTGTGGCCTTAACCGGAAGGGCTTCGTCGTAATTCAGCGAATTTGAAAGGAGAAGCAGATCATTACCAGCGGCAAGAGACAGAATAATCGCCTCGCGCAATTGGAAGGACTTACGGATAGCACCCATGTCGAGATCATCGGTCAGGATGATGCCGTTATAGCCAAGGCCGCGGCGCAGTTTATTGGCTAGCGCTTTTTGCGAGAAGGTTACTGGCGATTTGCCGTTTGAAAATTCGGGGTGGAACAAATGTCCGCCCATGATCATCGGGGAAATGCTGGCGAGTTTTTTAAACGGTACGATTTCATCAGCCGACCAGGTTTTGGAAATATCAACAAAGCCATCATGGCTGTCTGAACGTGACGAACCGTGACCGGGGAAGTGTTTGAGCGAACAGGCAACGCCGGCCGATGCAAAGCCTTTGACGAATGCGCCAGCGTAAGCCGAAATGCGTTCAACATCGGTTGAGAAACCGCGGTCATATTTGCCGATGACAGGGTTTTTCGGGTCATGAATATCGACCGAAGGCGCCATGTTCATGTTAAAGCCAGCGGCGCGCAGTTCGCGGCCTGCTTTGGTATAAAAAGCCTGAGCCTCGGCAACGGATTTGTTTTCCGCCATCCATTTGGCGGTCGGGATTGCGGTGAAGCCTTGTTTCTTGCCAAGACGCTGAACCTTGCCGCCTTCCTGGTCAATCGCATTAAGGCTTTGGCGACTGGCGCCGATCATGGAAGCCGCGATCTGCTTAACCGCCTTGCCGCTTTTTACATTGTGGCGCAAGAAAAGCGCACCGCCTGCGCGACCTTTTGCGATGTGGCTAACAAGCGCCTTGGTGGATTTATCACCCGCACTGCCACCTGGAAAACCTGTGATCAAAAGTTGTCCGGCCATTTTTTCAATGCCAGCCGCATTCACACGGGTAGCGGTTAAAATTGCAGGCGCTGCGAGTGTGGAAGCAGCAGCTAGGCTAACGAAACGGCGACGGTCTAGTTTTGAATTACTCAAGGGTTTCTCCTGGGCGTTAAACGAATCAGTTTTCTATTCAGACACAACCATGGTCAAAGAATGACAAATTTTCCTTAACGTTTCCGTATGGGCAGCTGAAGAGGCAATTTTTCTTGAAATTATCAAATTTGCCTGAGATTTTAATATAGTGCCGTCTGGCAAAATCTTAAGCCCATTTGCACGCAAAGTTGAACCAGTCGAAGTAATGTCAACAATCACATCTGCCTGCCCTGCACTGGGGGCTGCTTCTGTTGCGCCAAGGCTTTCGACGATACGGTAGGTATCAATGCCGTGATCTGCAAAAAAGCCTTGCGTCAGGTTCCAGTATTTTGTCGCAATGCGCAGACGTCTGCCGTGGCGATTACGAAACTCTGCTGCAACATCGTCTAGGTCTGCCATGCATTCAACATCGACCCAGGCATCCGGAACGCCGATAACGACATCCGCATGGCCGAAACCTAGGTTGACTGCAAAGTCTAGAACTTCATCGGCATTGTTAATGGTTTCACGTGCAAGGTCTTCACCTGTGATGCCTGCGTGGATGTTTCCGTTAACGAGTTCACGTGCGATTTCCGAAGCAGATAGAAAGGCAACATCAATTGCACCCTCTCCTTCTACGCCGTACAGACTGCCTTGGTAGCTTCTTGCATTTTCGGGAAGGCGAAGTTCAAAGCCAGCTTTCGAGAAAAGCTCAACGGCGTTTTCTTTTAGTCTCCCCTTGGAGGGTAATGCGATTGTCAGATTACTCATTTCACATCTCCTTCCAAACGATCAACCCAAATGGCAAAACCCACGGCTGGAATTTCTTGCGGCGAACCCAGCAAAGTTAAAAGACGATCATAACGCCCCCCGCCAACCAGAGGATAAGTTTTATCTTGCGCATAAACTTCGAAAACAAAGCCTGTATAATAATCTAATCGACGGCCAAAACTCGCGCGGTATCGCATGGTTGCAGTGCTGTCTTTTAAACCTTCGAAACGTGCATAAAGCTCATCGCG
>CALAIO010000141.1 GCA_937923355.1 uncultured Rhizobiaceae group bacterium
AACGCGGTGCGGGCAGTTTAGCGGCCAATGCACCATTTCACCTGGCTTCAGATCATAGACCTCAGCACCATCATCAAATGAACGTTCGTAAGGAATTTCCTCCTCGGTCTCGCCAAGAATGATGGACTCAAGACTTTCAGGCTTAAGATAAGGGGCTTCATTCGGATAAACATAAACACGCTTTTCACCCTCTACTTGCCACAAGGATTGGCCAGGTACATCTGCATGGTAGAAGACCTGAACCTTGGGAGATGAAACCAGAATACCCATTTTGCGCTTGAAGGTTTCAAAACCTGGAACATAGCCTTCGAACTCATCAAAAATCTTATTGAGCAATTCGCCATATTCAGGATCAACGGTTTCAACCGCACGCATGTTAAGCCACATGCGACCGCGCTCGATGGACTCAATGACTTCAGCGCCTGAGAAACCTTCTTTAGTGCCTTCACGCCATAGCGGGTTTTCCACGTCATAGCCCATGGTGGTAATATTATATTTCTCAGGTGGATATAGGTCCACAAGTTTGCTCAAGCGCTCTTTGGTAAAAAGACCTGTTTCGCTAAGGCGATGATGCAAAAGAAGGGAAACTTCGCTGAAATTATGAGCGTATTCTGGTTTCCAGTCAGAAATAATGGATTTGTTCATTTTAAAATAACTCACGAACTACCTTAAGGTAAGGAGATACCAAAAATGTATTTAAAGCAGTTTTAGACAGTCATTAAAATTTTAACTATCGGCCAGAAAGGAAGGATTTTGCTCCCTCATCGCCGAAATAACGCGTCAACAAGGATGGGCTGATGTTATGTAAATTGAGAATGGTAATGCCAGTTGTTGCGCTGTCCAGTTCTTTCCACTCACCAAAGCCAATGTATTTACACCCGACATTGGCATAGTGGCGGAATAAAACCGGAAGGCTTCTTTGGCCTCCCTCAAAGCCTGAAACAATATTGCCGAGTTTGGAGTAATCGCCGCACCCCTCTTCCAGCTGATTGATTTTCACTTCTCGAGGGATAGGCAAGTTAAGCGCGAGCTTTGGTGTTATGAAGCCATCCATTGTTTCGTCCCGCCAATTGCGCATAACGAAACGTTGCAGCAACTCACGCGATACGGGATTAAAATTTTGCCCCATGGTGACAGGACCAAAGAGATATTTAATCTGCTTGTTTCTGCGCGGCACCTCAAGAATCGCACGCCATAGCAACATTAAAGGAGAATAACTTTTTTGATATTCAGGTAAAATTGCAGCGCGACCAAGTTCCATCGAGTTTGGCAAAAGATTTTCAAAGTTATCCGAGAGATTGAAAATACTGCTGGTTACAAGATTATCAGCCGAGACAGGCATTTTTGCAGGATCGGGCAGTGTATAGCGATAAACGCCGACAACGTTTTGCTTTGCATCATCCCAAAGCACAAGATGGCTATAAAACGCATCGTATTTGTCTTGTAATTGTGATGGATCACTCACGTTGGTTTGTGAAGCATAGGCTGCGAAGCGCACTTCACAAATTATGTCGATTAATTCAGGCGATGCGCCATGTTCAGATTGGTAAATTGTATAGCCGTTTTGCTTAACAAGAACATCATGCTTTTTCAGCACATCGAGCGCATGCTTACCGCTGATAGGAACTGTCCCGCGCGATGCGGTCTCATTCTCAATCTCTGTTCTGAGTTCAGGCGCAATCAACTGCGGAATATCAGGAACCTTCGGCGCACCTGTTTTAAGACCATAGACCAGACTTCTAGCAAACGTGCCAACAGAAACACTGCGTGATACTCTTGCCAACTGCCTACTTGAAACCGGCTCACCTACCTTGAAGGTAAAATCGTGACCACCGCGCAAGAACTCGCGCAAAAGCATATAGGTTCTTATCCTCGGGTGTATGAGACCTGATATATTAAACATCATGGAATTACGGCCACTGATATATAAAGGCACCATTTCACCGCCACTTACTTCGACAAACTTTCGCACTTGGTCTGTCCAGTCACTGTCTGAAATTGTCCAGTCAGATGTTTTTAAGTGTGAGCAAATACGCCCCGGGAAGAGTGCCAAATCTCCGCCATCACGTAGATGTTTTAGTGCGGTTGCTATGGACTTTCGATTTTGCCCACGTGAGTCTGCCGCGCCAAAGGGATCAACAAATAAAAGGCTGGGCTCTTCCAGTTGTGTAGCTGCAAGCAACTTATTGGCAAAGATTTTTATGTTGGAGCGATACTTTGTTAGCAGTTGAAACAGTGCAAACGCATCAGGCAAGCCATAGGGATGGTTGGCAACAAAAACCTTGGGCTTATCATCCAGTTTTTCCAGCACCTCAGGGTTTTCAATGTCCCATTTAATGTTCAGGCGTTCAAATAATGTATCAATTAAAGGACCAGCATCAGGCCAAGGACGGCCGACCTCTTCCATCAGTGCGTTCATCTTTTTTGCACCGACCAAATATTCAATCATGGAGATTACAAATGGATTACCCGCATCTTCTGCAAGGCCAAGGACTTTTCTACTGGATAGATAAGGTTTTTCAAGATCAATCGTCATTTGATTACACTTACCTCCCCTCTTGCGACTCGTGTAGACAAGTTCTTGTTATACCGACTTAGTAACAAGCAAATGACTGTTACGCAACGTGAAGCCTGTGTATAGTCATTTGAACCTGATAGCAAAAATTTTAGAGACCAAATATGCGATTTTTATGCCCAATCACCATGATGCCTGTTTTGATTGCCTTGTTTGTTAGCAATTTTTTCATGCCTATAGCCTTCGCACAGGATGTGGCGGACAGTATTGCGCCTGAGTTTTCATCTGGCATTACACAAAAGCAGCTTGTTAAAGCGAAAAAACAGATGGTCGTTGCTGCCAATCCGCATGCAAGTCAAGCAGGATTTGAAATCTTGCAAAAAGGTGGCAACGCAATCGATGCAATGGTGGCGGTGCAAACTGTTTTGGGACTTGTAGAGCCACAATCATCAGGCTTGGGCGGCGGTGCATTTCTGGTTTATTTTGACGCTAAAAAGCAAAGGCTGACAACTTACGATGGGCGCGAAAGAGCACCCAAAGCAGCTACTGCTGACATGTTCTTAAATGACAAGGGTGAACCAATTTATTTCTTTGATGCCGTGATTGGCGGGCTTTCCGTTGGAACACCAGGTACGGTCAAACTGCTTCATCAAACACACAAAAAATATGGCAAGCTTGCTTGGGCGGATGTGATTGAACCTGCCATCAAACTTGCCGAAGAAGGTTTTAAGGTTTCACCACGCTTGCATGCGCTCATTACACGTTCGGCAGAAAGCCTCTATCGATACAAAACAACACGCGATTATTTTCTGAGCGAAGAAGGCGTACCACTGTTCGTGGGTACAATTATCAAAAACAAGGAATATGCGAATACACTGCGCGCTATCAGCAAGGACGGTGCAGATGCTTTTTATAAGGGCGAGTTAGCAAAACGTATTGTTGAGACCGTGCAAAATGCAGAAGGCAATCCTGGTCGTTTATCGCTTGAAGATCTTGCAAGTTACGAAATTGTCGAACGCGAACCTGTCTGCCTTAATTATCGTTCATATGATGTTTGCGGCATGGGGCCGCCCTCTTCTGGTGCTTTGACCGTTGGTCAAATACTGGGGTTGGTCGAAGCTTATGATCTAAAGTCCTATGGTGCTGGAAGCCCTGAAAGCTGGCGTATTATCGGGGATGCAACACGCCTCGCCTTTGCCGACCGTAGTCTTTACATGGCCGATAGTGATTTCGTGAAAGTACCCAAGGGGCTTTTGAACCAAACCTATCTTTGGGAGCGAACACAAACGCTTATTGATGATAATGCGCTGACAGAAGATGAAGTCTTTCCTGGCAAGCCTCCCTTTGATCACACGATGTTATTGGCACCTGATAATTCGCTTGAATTGCCTTCCACCAGCCATTTCTCGATCGTCGACGCGGATGGGAACGTGGTTTCCATGACAACCACGATTG
>CALAIO010000142.1 GCA_937923355.1 uncultured Rhizobiaceae group bacterium
TTAAAGATGGTGCACTTTACGTTGGTACAAGCCGTAATCCTGATGATAGCCTCAATAAGGCTGAGTATTTAAACCTCAAACTGGCGAACCGGCATGGCCTGATTACAGGTGCTACGGGTACGGGTAAAACGGTCTCGTTGCAGATATTAACCGAAGGTTTTTCAAATGCTGGCGTCCCTGTATTTTGTGCAGATGTGAAAGGCGATTTATCAGGCCTTGCTGCTAAGGGTGAAGCCAAGGACTTTTTGTTAAAACGTGCTGAAGACATTGGTCTGGATGATTATCAGTTTCAGGAATTCCCGGTTATCTTTTGGGATTTGTTCGGCAAACAGGGTCATCAGGTAAGAACAACACTTTCTGAAATGGGTCCTTTGTTGCTGGCAAGGCTGTTGGATTTGAATGAAACCCAAGAAGGTGTTCTCAACATTGCGTTCAAACTTGCTGATGATGAAGGCATGTTGCTTTTGGATTTAAAAGATTTAAGAGCACTATTGCTGTCCATGGGCGAACGCTCGTCGGAATTAACAACCGCATATGGTTATGTGTCCAAGCCATCGATTGGCGCGATACAACGTCAGCTACTGGTGTTGGAACAACAAGGCGGCGAGGGGTTTTTTGCCGAACCTGCGTTGAAGATTTCTGACCTTATGCGCACGACACGTGATGGCCGCGGTGCAATAAGCATTCTGGCCGCAGATGAATTGATGCGTTCGCCGCGTCTTTATTCGACTTTCCTTTTGTGGTTGCTGTCAGAACTTTTTGAAGAGCTTCCTGAAGTCGGTGACATGGATAAACCAAAGTTGGTTTTCTTCTTCGACGAAGCACATTTGATGTTTGATGAGGCACCAAAAATTCTGATCGAAAAAGTCGAACAGATGGTCAAGCTTATTCGCTCAAAAGGTGTAGGCGTTTATTTTGTGACGCAAAACCCGGTTGATATTCCTGATGGGGTTCTATCCCAGCTAGGTAACCGCGTTCAGCATGCGCTGCGTGCCTTTACACCAAAAGAGCAAAAAGCCGTACGCGTTGCTGCGGATACATTCAGACCAAACCCAGCATTTGTTGCCAAAGAAGTCATTACAAATTTGGGTGTTGGTGAAGCGTTGGTTTCAACGCTCATGAAGAAAGGCGTTCCTTCTATGGTGGAGCGCACATTGGTGCGTCCGCCTGCATCACGCCTTGGGCCGTTAACGGATAAGGAACGTGCAGAAATTATCAAAATGAGCCCAGTCGCAGGTCAATATGATAAAACCGTTGACCGTGAATCTGCTTATGAAATGTTAAAGAAAGCAGCTGAAGAAGCGACCAAGCGTGAAGCAGAACAGCGCGAGCAAGAAGATGACGAGCGTAATAACGGTAAGCGCACCAAAAGCCGATCTGGTTTCCAGTTGCCGGACTTTGACCGTGATGATCGCCCAACAAAACGCTCTCGTTCAAAATCCAAAAACAGAAGAAAGCGTGGTCGCAGTGGCCGCCAAAGCGTAACAGAGGCAGCGGTAAAATCCGTCACCCGTACAATTGCAAGCTCGCTCGGCCGCGCATTGGTAAGAGGTATTTTGGGAAGTCTGAAAAAAGGTTTCTAATTCTCAAAAAAGAGATTGCAAAACTAATCAATTGCTGACAAAGCGGAATTGGGAAGAGTTTTTTAGTCTCTTAATTTTGGAATTAGCCCATGCTCCGTCAAATATTTCCGGTAACGGCATTATTCATCAGTACGTTCTTTTTGCTTGCTGGTGGAGGGATGCAATCTGTATTGCTACCAGTGCGTGGTCAGCTTGAGGGCTTTAGCGCGTCGCAAATCGGTTTGATTGGTACTGGCTGGGCGGCTGGTTTTACGATTGGGTGTATCATAGTTCCGCATCTTGTGCGCCGCGTGGGGCATGTGCGTACCTTTAGTGCACTGGCAGCTATTCTTGCTACGGTTGTTCTGCTCAACGGCATGATTATCGAAGCTTACAGCTGGATACTTTTGAGAGCTCTCGCAGGATTTTGTTTCTCAGGTTCTTACATGATTATCGAGAGCTGGTTGAACGAACGCGTCTCTGATGAAAATCGCGGTGCAATGTTCTCGGTTTACATGATCGTATCACAAGGCGCCTTTATGTCCGGGCAATATATGCTTGTGATCGCAGATCCATCAAAAGAAACTCTCTTCATGCTGGGCGCCATTTTGTACAGTTTGGCTGTACTCCCAACCGCACTTTCAAAAGCACAATCGCCAGCACCTTTGACGCAAGTTAAAGTCGACTTGAAGGGTATGTTCAAAAATTCACCTGCCGCTTTTATTGGTTCAATAATTGCTGGTATCTTGGCGGGTTCCTTTCAGAGTTTTGCGCCTGTGTTCGGCGTTGAGCAGGGCATGTCCAGCGCAAATATCGCCAATATGATGGTACTGGTCATGTTCGGAGCACTGGTCTTCCAATACCCATTAGGCAAGCTCTCTGATATTATCGATAGACGTTATGTCATGGTTGGACTTAGTCTGGCAGGCACTGTGGTAGGCTTCATGATTTCTGGTTATTCTGTAAATGGAGCGAACCCTCAGATTTCATTTTTCGCGTTAATGGTTTTGTTAGGTGGTTTTGTTTATCCGCTTTATGGCCTTGTAAACGCGCACGCAAATGACCACGCGCAACCTGAGGATTTTGTTAAAATTTCTTCCAGCTTACTCATTTTATATGGCATCGGAAATATGATTGGCCCGCTGGTTACAGGTCCAGCCATGGAAGTATTAGGCACAGGAGCACTCTTCCAGATTATTGGTGGTTCGCATTTGTTACTTGCGGCACACATGACCTATCGTATCACA
>CALAIO010000143.1 GCA_937923355.1 uncultured Rhizobiaceae group bacterium
CAAGAAAATGCGCGTATGCCTAATCTTGAGCTTGCAAATCGTGTGGGTCTTTCACCTTCCGCATGTTCAAGGCGAGTTGAAAATCTCGAGAAATCAGGAACCATAGAGAGTTATCAAGCTGTTATTTCCAACAAGGCCTTGGGACAAAGCATTACTGCTATCGTTCATATCACGTTGGACAGACAATCAGGTGCGGACTACGAAGAGTTTGAAGTTGCAGTTTCAAATTGCCCTTACATCGTTGCCTGTTTCCTAATGTCAGGTGAACATGATTACGTTATTCGCGTAAATGCAAATGACATGGAACATTTTGAATATATTCACAAAAACTGGTTATCAACCTTACCAGGAATATTACGGATTAATTCTAGTTTTGCGATGAGAACTGTTGTAAACCGTGCAAATATTGACGTTACGGTAATGGAAAATCGATGAAAAAACTCTTTAAATATACAAGCTTGTTGCTGCTTTTGTGTATCGTTGTTTTTGCCCTTGGCCCCAAACCCGATACAACAGCAAACATTACATTTGAAGCCAATTCCATAGCCGACAGCCTTGATATCTATCTGCAAGAAAGTGAAAGCAAGGTTTCGAATATTGTAGAAGGCGCAGAAAAGGAAATCATTTGGGCTGACCCAACTGCAAAAACACAGACGGATATAGCGCTGATTTACATCCACGGTTTCTCAGCCACCAAACATGAAACAAGACCTGTAACAGATAATATTGCTGATGTTTTGGGTGCAAATATCTACTACGCTCGCTTAACAGGACATGGCCGTGATGGTGACGCCATGACAGACTCTAGTTTTCAAAACTGGGCAAACGATTATGCAGAAGCCATTACAATTGGTGAAAGACTTGGCAAAAAAATCATCGTTCTTTCAGCTTCAACAGGAAGCACATTGGCAACATGGGGACTGACGAAGCCTGAACTTTCAAAAAATGTTGCTGGCATCGTTATGATCTCTCCAAACTTTGAATTGCACGGTATTTCGACATGGCTTGCAAACATACCCTGGGCTGAAACCATATTGCCTGCAGTTGCAGGCGCGGAACGCTCATGGGAGCCATTGAATGAAGAACATGGCAAGTGGTGGACAACCAGCTATCCAAGCAAGGCAATCTTTCCGATGACGTCCATGCTTAAGGTTCTCAAATCGGTCGACAAGTCAAAAATCACGACACCTGCATTTTTCATCTATGCACCTGAAGACAAAGTGATCGTTTCGCAAGAGGTAGCAAAAGTTGCTTCTGAGTGGGGTGGACCTACTAAAATTCTTAAAATTGAAGAAACATCTGATCCCTTCAAGCATGTGATTGCAGGTGATATTCTTAGCCCTGAAAACACAAAACGGGTTACTTACGAAATCATTGCCTGGATGGTTCAAAACAAAGAATTAAATCTGCCAGAACTCTTTCGAGGTTCAGGAAATGCCTTTTAAGGTTTTGCATCTTTTGCAAAGGCATAAGCTGAAATAGCCACAGCCAACAAAATCGAATAGAACACAAACAAAGCTTCATATTGAATGACTGGGCTTCCTGTTACTGTATAAGCTTCTACAACAGGACCACTTAACCACTGGAAAATACCAGCGCCGCCAATGGAACAGAAATTCAACAGCGTAACGCCTCGCCCTGTTAAATGTGCTGGCACGAAAGCCTTTCCGTGTGCCATTTGCACGGCATAACTTGCACCAAAAAATCCAATCACAACAAATGCAATCATTGCCCAAAACGGATCAGACGGAAAACATGTCGCCATAGCGACACAAGTAGCCAGAACAATCAGGTTGCCAACCATCACAACCCATTTACGCGTATTAAAAATGCGATCTAGAGGCCCATAAAAGAGCGTACCAACGGCTAATGCAATCGACATGTACAAGGTAACCCTACCTATTTGTAAGGTATCATAATCAAACAGATCTTCGTGAAAGGGCCCAATCCATGAGCCACGCAATCCCGCTGACACCATGTATCCACCGAGGATAATAGGAAAAATAGGCCACAAGGCACGTATTTTGATGAGCTGCAGATAGCCACCGTCCTGGTCTTTCTCCAAAGATATTTTTTCCGGGTCATCCACCAAAAGAAACATGCCAGCGCCTATCAGCAAGACAACAAAACCGATTGCAAGCGCACTGTTTCTCCAGCCCCATATTTCAACAGCTGCAGCAAGTGGCTCTGAACTTCCAATGTTTCCCAGAGTACCCAAAGCAATAAATATAGACGTAAGGGTTGCGAGTTTCGCAGCATCATAATTTCTAATGAATATATAAAACGGCGCCATCAATGCGGGAGAACACCCAGCCCCAATCAGCGCAGTTGCAATAATAATAGCAACAGGGCTGGTCGCATAAGCAAAGAGAAACATTCCCCCACCCGCAAAGATTGTGAAAATATAGCCAGCAGTGCGCCTTGGCCCTATGGTGTCAAGCAATATACCTACAGGAAACTGAAACAGAGCGAATGCCAAAAACCACGCGCCAGAAGCGTAAGCAAAGTCTGTTGCAGTCATGCCGAGATCAGCTGCAAGAACAGGCGTTAATACCGCTAGAAATGCTCGGGAAAACTGACTAAATACATAAGCCAGACACATCACAAATATTCCGCGCATTTAAATTCCTCAAGTTAGGTATATCACCCCTACGCGGCTTGAAAATCAAACACAAGAAAAATGGTGAACACAGCGTCACTCTTCATGGGCTTTTCTTTCTTGAAACATTGCATATGTTTCAAGAAAAGATAATCAGAGTAAATTCATGCTTAAACAAATCAAAGGCCTGCATCACGTCACCTCCATGGCAAGTGATGCCAATATAAACAATCAATTCTTTACGAAAGTGCTGGGACTGCGCCGCATCAAGAAAACAGTGAATTTCGATGCCCCTGACGTCTATCATCTTTACTATGGCGATGAGACCGGCACGCCAGGTTCTGTCATGACCTATTTCCCATTCGCCAATATAGCTAAAGGTAAAGCGGGAACGGGAGAAGTTGGCACAACGGTCTTTTCAGTGCCTCAAGGCTCTTTACTATTCTGGCAAAATAGATTTGCAGACATGAATGTACCAACTGGAGAAATAAGAGAACAATTTGGTGAAAAACGTCTCTCATTTTCAGGCCCTGATGGCGATAGCTTTGCTTTGGTTGAGGTGTCTAATGACAAAAGAACGCAGTGGCTCACCGAAGGCTTAAGCGATCAGGTAGCCATACACGGATTTCACTCCACTTCCATGAGGTTGCAGGATGATGGTTCCATGCGTGAACTTTTGAAGTTCATGAATTATGACGTCGTGGATGAAAAAGATGGGATATTAAGGTTGGCGATAAATGATGGTAACGAGGCTAACACAATTGATCTGGAAACATTACCAACAGCAAATCGAGCACAACAAGGTGCGGGCTCAGTACACCACGTAGCATTTGCAGTAGAAAACTGGGAAGCGCAACTGACAGTTAGAAAGGCGTTGCTGGACACTGGCTATCAGGTAACACCTATCATTGATCGAGATTACTTTTGGGCCATTTACTTTAGAACGCCTGATGGCATTTTATTTGAAATTGCAACCAATGAACCAGGTTTCGAGAGAGACGAAGACAAAGCAAACCTGGGAGAAGCGCTTAAGCTGCCTGCGCAGCATGAACATTTAAGAGAAACGCTCTATCAGCATTTGCAGCCTATTAAAGACTAGGCTAGTTTCCTCAAATGAAAGTTTCCCAAGCCATCAATCAGCGCATGTCAGTGCGTGCATTCACAGATAAGCCTGTACCCGTTGAGACAGTCAAAAATGTTTTGGAGAAAGCATCCCGCTCGCCATCAGGGAGCAATCTACAACCATGGCGTATGGTAATCTTCACTCCTGAAAAACTGGCAGATTTAAACGCCCTTATGGAAAAACGCTTAGCAGGTGTTGCAAATCCTGATGGTGATGCTCAGGAATACAATATTCATCCTGAGAACCTCAAAGAGCCCTACCGCACTTCGCGTTATGAAGTCGGTGAAGACATGTATGCACTATTGGGAATAAGTCGCGATGAAAAACCAAAAAGGCGCGAATGGTTTGCAAACAACTTTCGCTTCTTTGGCGCACCTGCGGCAGCATTTTGTTTTGTGGATAGAACCATGGGGCCACCCCAATGGTCAGATCTCGGCATGTACTTACAATCCGTAATGCTCTTGTTTCAGGAAGAAGGAATAGACACCTGCCCACAAGAATGCTGGGCCATGTATCCCAAAACAATTCATCAATTCTGCGAAATGGATGATGACCTAATGCTATTTTGCGGCATGGCGATCGGCTATAAGGATGAAACTCATCCCGTAAACAAACTCAGAACGAAACGTCTTGAGAGTAATGAATGGCTAAAGATTCTTTAGCCGAATGTATTAGCTGTTTCATTGGGCGAGAGACGAAGGAGTCTTGAGGTTTTCACGGCTGCATTTCTATGCTTCACCGCCAACTGATATTCTTCATCCTTGACCATTTCGATAAAAGCATCGGAGTTTGGATATTCCGCAATAAATGCAATATCCCAATTCTCCTCTTGAGGTCCAATTAGAGTAAGATCAAACTTACCAGACCAAACAATACGCCCACCTACCCTCTGAAAAACAGGGCCACTTCTACGTCCATACGCAGCATAAGCTTCTTTGCCAGATACGAGCGCACCATCTTCATATGTGGCGGTCTCATTGAGCTTAATTAGGTTTAGCATGTGAATTGGACTATCGGACTTTTGCTCAGCAAAAGCCTTAAAAACTTCACGCTCGGGATTTACATAATCAGACATGGCCTAATTTCCAGATGGTGAAAATTCCACAAAGCCAGTATCTTTATATCCGCCAGCCGCATTATCAAACTTTTGGAAGGTTGAATTAAAACCACCCTCAGGATTACTGACAACAATTTGGCGCATACGGCTAAGATTGCCCGTATCCTTGTTTACAAAGGAGGTGGAAATTATAAGCTTGCCGTCATTATAATCACTGGTTTCCTGAGTAATTTCTGAATTCTTGAAAGGCGACAAAAATGAACCTACAACCTTACCATTGACCATGGAAAGCTTGCCGTCGACCTTGGCTTTCCCTTGTGTGGTTGCACATACACCAACAATACTAAGAATTTTTTCCTCAGAATTAAAAGCATTATCCAGTTTGCAACTTACACGTTCCTGACTTTTGCTGATTTCGATTACCGCTTCACCACGGCCACGAAATTCGCCATTCAATCCTTCAAGAAATTTTTCAGGAGAATCAGCTGCAAAAGAAGTGCTGCTACTCAATGCAAGTGAAGCAAGCAGTGTAAAAGGTATTATATTCTTCAATGTAAAACTCTCATTCATTTGAATTCTTTGGACTAAAGACACGACTAAGTGTCAGAATATTGGCAGGTAAAATCGACAGGTTCGTAAATAGTGCTATCACCAAAATTGCGATGATCAGCGTACCAATAATGGAAAGAATTGGTAATGAGCTGGTCAATATCACAGCAGTAGAAGCACATATAATCATTGTACTAGCTCCCAAAGCTGGTGCTACTTCTAGGATAGCATCCCTTAACGCAGTCTGAACGTCCTTTCCCTTGGTTTTTTCACTATTAAATACATTGATAACATGCACTGCATTATCAATAGCGATACCAAAAGCAAGCGTAAGCGCTACAACTTCTGTCACATTAATATTACCGCCTCGCATAAAAATAATAAGCTCGGTCAAAAGAATCGGGAATAAATTGGGCACAGCCGCTACAGCTGCAAAGAAGAATGATCGCGTTGCAATTCCGATTAAAACAATACCCAATAACACAGCAACCAAAAGGCTTGTTCTTAGGTCATTGATGATAAGTGTAAATTCTGTTGACAGCAAAACAGGGAACCCTGTTACAATGATATTGTCCGCATATGGCAATCTTTCCAGCGATTGTTTGATTTGTTTTACCAAGACACCAGTTTCAGTAATCGATTGACTGGAAGGCGTTCTAAGCGAAACAAGCATCCTTGAACCGTCTTTGGAAATATAACCTTGCTTCGTGGATTCAGGTGCAGTTGCAAGCTGCGAAGCTATTTTTTCTACAGTATTTTCATCAAATTCTTTCCACAAGGAATGAAGCGAAAATACTTTTGAAGACTTAAAATCTTCACCCAATAAATCCGTAACTTCTCCAAGCCTTGCCCTATTGGCTGGCGATGTCATTGCTCCCTCTTCAACAACAGGTACCGAGAAGAAAATCAGCGACCGCCCGCCAAACACATCATTGGAAATTTGTTCGGCTTTTAGCGATTGTGAGTCTGATGGTAGATAGTCCGTAATTCGATAATCAGGTTTTAGAGCCGCATGCACATAAAATAGAGCCACAACACTTGCCAAAGCAGCAACGCTTATCAAAACTGGCTTACTCTCATAAATCTTCAACGATAGCGCACCAAAGGAAAAGCCACCTTCTTTTTGCTTGTGCTTCTTGATTAAGCCAACCTTCATCAGCCAGATGCCCAACAGTGGAACACCAACAATCACCGCAAGAAAAGCAAAAATCACGAGTATCACACCTACCCAGGCAAATTCGACCAAAGCTTCGCTGGGTGACAGAGCAAAAGAAGATATGGCAAATGCTGTAGTAAGCGAGGTCAAAGCAGAAGCAGGTCCAATCTTTAAAACTGCCTCCTTCAAATTTACTCTAAGGTCAACATTAGCAGCATCTGAAGATGAATTGAGCTTGTCCCAACGATGATAAAGCACAATCCCGTCAGCATAAGCCAAGACAAGTGCAAGTGTTGGCAAGATGGTTGTCAGATAGGTAATTGGTATTCCAATCAAACCAAACATACCGATTGACCAGACAGCCGTCAAAATCGGCGGAACTGCACAGATAAAGGCTGCTATAAAAGAGCGGAAAAATAGCATCGCAATAAGTGCGCCAAATGCCAGTCCAAACAGCGTCAGCTTTACCTGGTCATTAATCAAGGCTTCAAGGATAGTAATGCCGATTGGCGTTAAACCAGAATAATAAATCTCAAAGTCATCGGGAGCGCTTGCCTCTACTGATTTCTTCAAGTTTTCAAAGGCAGCAAAAGCCTCGGCGTCATTTCCGGCATTGATACCCAAATCAAGCGCAACTAAAAGCAATACACTTTGCTTGTCATCAGAAATAAGACTGGAGGCTTGCGGATAATCACTTACAAGACGCTTTAATAATGCTTGAGCCTCAGCATCGTCTTTAATTTGATTTGGAAAGAATTGTCTTAATTCACCAGTTGCTGGATCCGGATCAGGAATGGAAAACAAGGATATAGCGCTCGAAATACCGTCCGTAATCGCTAATTCAAGCTGCATAAAACGTAAGTCTTCCAAACCCGATGCAGTGCTTAGGCGTGGTGAATTGATGATAATAGCAACATCACGCGAGAAATCTCTGAAATCACGTTTCTGCCGGTCAAAGTTTTTGAAATTATCTGATTGTTTGGGAACGACCGATGTTACATTACCGTTAAATTTTACAGATGGAATAAAAGATGCCGCAATTGCGGTCACAACCACAATTACTATAGAAAAAATCAAGGGATGTCTTATCGCAGCAACGCCGATGCGTTCCAGCCCAAAGCCCAAACCTTTCATATGATTGCCCCTCTTACTTTTACGTTACATAACGGACAACGGAATAAATTGCAAAAATGTTGCAAACAAATTTTGGTTAAAATCAGCAACATTTGTTGATACTCGTCAAATACTATCGAAAAATTGAACTCACGATCTCATAATAAGCTTGTACACATGCCATACATAGTAGAGATTTGAAACGAATCTAAGCCCCAAAATGAACATCATTACAGGCGATGCGTACGCAATCAAATGAATGATAAAAGGCAATCATGGAAATGAAGCTCATCGCCCTAAGTACTTGGAAATTTAATATGAATAAGAATCAGTCGGTAAAATACCTAATGCTGATGGTTGCTCTTTTTGCTTTTGTCATTAATCCTTTCGTTACCAGCGCCCACGCACAGCGCGGACTACCACTTGTTAGAGACGCGGAAATTGAAGCACTTATACAAGATTACACTGCGCCAATCTTCAAGGTTGCAGGCTTGAACAGAGGTGGCGTTGAAGTCTTTTTGCTTAATCGCACTGAATTTAATGCCTTTGTCACCGGAACGAGAATGTTCATTAATACCGGCGCAATTATGCAAGCAGAAACTCCAAACGAAATTATCGGTGTATTTGCTCACGAAACAGGCCACATTGTAGGCGGGCATTTGGTCCGTTTACGTGACCGTCTGGAAAAAGCAAAAATCTTGTCAGTACTTGGATTGCTTGCAGGTGCAGGCGCAGCGGCTGCTGGTTCTACAGAAGGTGGTGCTGCCATTATTGCCGGGTCAGCGGCTGTTGGACAAAGAAGCTTGCTTGCATATCAACGAGAAGAAGAACTGGCAGCGGACCGAGCAGGCGTAACGCTTTTAAACAAAACAGGCCAATCCAGTAAGGGCATGATTAAAACATTTCAAAGGCTTGGCAAAAACCCACTATTTAGCAGCGGCCGACTAGACCAATACGCAATTAGTCACCCTGTGCCACGGGACCGTATTGCTCTCTTAAGCAATGTTGCACAAAAAAGCCCTCACTTTAACAAAAAAGATAGCGCTAGCCTTCAACTAAGACACGATCTGGCAAGAGCAAAGATTGCAGCATATGCAGGTGGCGCCAGTCTTGTGCGAAACATTTTCAGAAAAAACTTAAACGGAACCGCAGGCACCTACGGCATCGCTATCTCGCACTTTCTAAATGGTGTCCCTCGCCGCGGCTTACCCATGATTGACAAACTAATCAAGAAAATGCCGAAGAACCCATATTTTCATGAAATGAAGGGCGAAATGCTTTTACGCTCAGGCAAAGCTTCCCAAGCAGCAGTCTCATTTCAAAAAGCCGTAAATCTGGATAAACGCCAAAACGGACTATTAAGAATTCAACTTGGCCACGCACTACTTGAAACAAAGAGCAAGAAAAACTTGGCTGCTGCAATCAAGACATTGAAGCAAGGCACTAGCCGAGACCCCTATTCTGCAGCGGGCTATGGTTATCTGGCACGCGCTTACGGCGTTAATGGACAACAAACCCTCGCGCTTGCCGCAACTGCAGAAGCACGTTTTCTTCAAGGTAATATAAAAGATGCAAAACAATTTGCACTTCGCGCTCAACCTCAATTAAAAAAGGGTTCACCGCAATGGTTGAGACTTCAGGATATAATAGAATTTGGGCCTAGATAATGATTAATACATTTAACTTCACAAAATCTGCCACTTTATTTCTGGCAGGTTTTCTTTTGTGCTCTCCCTTACAAGCGCAAGAAACGTTGGATAAAGCCGAAATTGGCAAAATTATCCGCGAATATCTGCTTGAAAACCCTGAACTCATGATCGAGGTGCAACAAGCACTGGAAGCAAAACAACAAAGTCAGCTCGCTGTAACACAACAGGAAATTATATCTTCTCAAAAAGACAAGATATTCTCATCAAACTATCAGATCGAAATAGGCAATCCTGATGCTGAAATCACAATTGTAGAATTTTTCGATTATAATTGCGGCTTTTGTCAAAGAGCATTAACCGACATGGAGATCATGCTTCAGTCAAACAACAAGCTGAAATTTGTTTTAAAAGAGTTTCCTGTGCTTGGTGAAGCATCTATTGAGGCAACACGCGTTAGCATGGCAATTGCAAAACTATTGCCAGAAAAACATGCAGAGTTTCATACCGAATTGTTAAGCCTGCCAGGTCAAAAAAACGGCGAGAGAGCAATGCAGCTTGCGATAAAAATGGGCGCAAAGCAGGATGAAGTTTTAGCCGAGATGGAAAACCCTGCAATCATTGAAACCATTCAGGAAACCTACGAATTGGCAAACAGTCTTGGAATAACTGGCACACCTTCATATGTTGTTGGAAATGAAGTTGTGTTCGGCGCTGTTGGTCATGATCAATTGGAAAACAAGATAAAAAGTTTGGCTGAATAAAACATCAGACTGTCCACACAAGGCAATACAATTGCCTTGAAGCCTTTTCACTAAACGAATCTATGTGTATAAGCACAAAAGTAATTATCAATAACCTACGTCAAAGGGCATGTCGAAGATCATGGCAGCAAAAAAAACAACAATCGATCAAGGACTTATCAAAGACCTCGCACATCTTTTAACCGAGACAGACCTGTCTGAAATTGAAGTTGAACAGGACGATTTTCGTGTTCGCTTATCAAGACAATCTTCTGCAGCCCCGATTCAGGTTCATGCTCCAGTTGCTCAGCCTGTATCTGCACCCGCTCCTGCTGCGGCGCCTGCGGAAACATCTTCACCAGCTGCGGCTGCCGCAGGCAATGTTCCTTCACCAATGGTTGGTACAGCCTATCTTGCACCCGCTCCTGGCGCTGACCCGTTTATTAAAATTGGTGACAGTGTAAAAGAAGGTGAAACGGTTATCATTGTTGAAGCAATGAAAACGATGAACCAAATTGCAGCGCCAAAAAGCGGCAAGGTTACAGCGATACTGGTTGAAGACGGCCAACCAGTCGAATTCGGCGAACAACTTCTAATGATCGAATAAGGTAAGAGCCTATGTTCAACAAGGTTCTAATTGCTAATCGCGGCGAAATTGCTTTACGCATTTTGCGCGCATGTAAAGAATTAGGCATCCAAACGGTTGCAGTTCACTCAACAGCAGACGCCAATGCCATGCACGTTAAACTGGCAGATGAAAGCGTTTGTATTGGCCCGCCCGCATCACGTGATAGCTATCTCAATGTACATGAGATCATGGCTGCGTGCGAAATTACTGGCGCAGATGCTATTCACCCTGGTTATGGATTTTTATCAGAAAACGCGAAATTTGCTGATATTTTGGAAGCACATAACATTACATTCATCGGCCCATCTGCCGATCATATCCGTGTTATGGGCGACAAAATTGAAGCCAAGAAAACCGCAAAGCGTCTGGGCATTCCTGTTGTTCCAGGTTCTGACGGCGAAGTGCGTGAAAACGATGAAGCGATGCGGGTAGCATCGGAAATTGGCTATCCGGTTATCATCAAAGCTGCTGCTGGCGGCGGTGGCCGTGGTATGAAGGTTGTTAATTCTGAAAAAGAAATGAAACAAGCGCTTCAAACGACCAGAAGTGAAGCAGGCGCTGCTTTTGGGGATGACGCAGTTTATATCGAAAAGTTCTTAGGCAAACCACGCCATATTGAAATTCAGGTCATGGGTGATGGCAAAGGTGGCGGTATACATTTGTGGGAGCGTGATTGTTCTTTGCAAAGACGCCACCAAAAAGTCTGGGAAGAAGCCGTATCCCCTGCCCTTGATGATGCAGCTCGCAAAAACATTGGCGATATATGTGCCAACGCAATTCAAGGCTTAGGCTATTCTGGTGCAGGAACAATCGAGTTTCTTTATGAAGACGGTGAGTTTTATTTCATTGAGATGAACACCCGCCTGCAGGTTGAGCATCCAGTAACGGAAATGATCACACGCATTGATCTTGTAAATGAACAACTTCAAGTCGCATCAGGTCAAGGCATGTCTGTAACGCAAGATGATGTTATTTTGACAGGTCACGCGATTGAGTGTCGTATCAATGCTGAGCATCCATCAACATTCGTACCATCACCTGGTGAAATAACCTATTATCACCCTCCTGGTGGTTTAGGTGTGCGTGTCGATTCTGGTGTATATCAGGGCTATAAAATCCCTCCACATTACGACAGCCTTATCGGCAAATTGATTGTGCATGCAAGAACACGTGAAGAGTGTCTTCGCCGCTTGAGCCGTGCGCTGGATGAATTCGTTATTGAAGGTATTGAAACAACAATACCCCTGTTCCGTGATCTTGTTTCAAATGCAGATATGCAAACAGGTGATTACGACATTCACTGGCTGGAAAAATACCTAGCAGCTCAAAACGCTTAAACGATTTTAGTTATGTCAGATGATGATGACATACTCATGGAAATAACACCGCAAGTTTTGTTAAGGGCATATGCTTGCGGTATTTTTCCCATGGCAGAAACTGCTAATGATCCAAATCTATTCTGGGTAGAACCAGATATGCGTGGCATCTTGCCGTTGGATGAGTTTCACATTCCAAGAAGCCTTAAAAAAACAATGCGCAACACAACCATGAAAGTGTTCATGGACAGGGATTTTAAAACAGTTATCAACGCATGTTCGCAAACTGATAGCATCAGAAAAGAAACCTGGATAAACCCAAAAATAAAAGAGCTCTATTGCGCGCTGCATGAGATGGGTCACGCTAATAGCGTGGAAGTTTACGACGACGATCAATTGGTTGGTGGGCTTTATGGCGTTAGACTGGGCAAGGCATTCTTTGGCGAAAGCATGTTTTCACGAAAGACCGACGCTTCCAAAATAGCCCTCGTGCATCTTGTGGCACTTATGAAAAAAACAGAATTTATTTTGTTGGATACTCAATTCACAACTAAACACCTAGAGCGCTTTGGCGTCATCGAAGTGCCAAAGGATGAATATCAGTTTATGTTGGAAGAAGCACTAATTGGCGAAAGCACATTCGATCTGACCGGCTATCAATTGGTGGATGGCGGCGCGATGTCAGACTCTTGTTTGCAATCATTTAGCCAAATATCATAGATCGAATGTTCAACCGCATTTAGCCCGGGACTGTCAGCAAACATCCAGCCTGTAAAAATACGGCGAATTTTTCTGTCTAGCGTAATCTCGTCAACTTCCAGAAAGCTGGTTGTCTTTGGCGTTTCTGTAACTGGTCTTGAATAAC